>NZ_WKZG01000032.1:0-10841 GCF_009679665.1 Faecalibacterium sp. BIOML-A4
TGTAGCTTAGGTTTGGGCGTCTGTATAGCTCACTGGCTGTGAACCTTTCAGAACCAACACAATTGTAGCAAGCAGGGCGTTCGTATATACAAACGCCATTTTTGCGTTGCAAAATGCTTGTTGGGATAGCCCCAAACCCTTTGTGTACTGCATCCGCCGGATGCAAGCTGCACATTTGTGCCAAATGCTCCTATAACGAAAAAAAAAACACCGAGGACTCTCCCCCAAATGGGAAGAATCCTCGGTGTTTTCTGTTTAGCGGGTCTGCGATTTTTCCTTGGGGTCTTTTTCCTCGGCGAAGAACAGCTCCACATTCTTCTGTGCTTTTTTCAATTCCTGCATTTCATCCCGTGCCTTACGGTAGGCTGGATATGCTGCTTTCTTCTGTGAAAGCAGTGCAGCGTATTCGGCATCCAGTTCTTTTACCTTTGGCAACTTTTTCAAACTCGCTTCATCAAAAGCGGCTTTTGCAGCCTTGTGCAGTGTAATCTGCTCCCGGTGGGCTTCCAAAAATTTTTTACTGTACCCTGACTTTCGGTAGGCATCGTAGACTGGTCGAGTTTTGGCGTAGTTGATGATGTGTGCTTTCAGCACTGTAATTTCTGCCAACCGCTTCTCAGAGGCTTTAATGGAATCGCCCAGTTCATGATAACGGGCAGTGGCAGCGTCCACACGCTCCTGCATTTCTTCGATGCTGCCGATTTTATTTTCCTGCAAAAAAATCAGGGTCTTGGACATCTCTTTCAAATTGTAGCGTTTCGCCCACCGTGCATAGCCTTCGCTTTTGCCCTCGGAGAGCTTTGCCTGAATGTCCACCAACAGATGGAATGGTTGCTCTTTCGGTGGCTGCTTCTGATGCGGGCGGTGTTCGGCTTCTCCGGCAATGACCGCCTTGATTTCATCTTCACTGTATCCTGCGCCCAGTGTCCGAAAACGGATAAAGCGTTTCTGCCGTGTTCCTTTGACCGAAGTGTACTTTCCCCGTTTGATTTTGTAGCCCTGCTGTTCCAGCTTTTGAAGGAAGCCCTCGAAACTTGCAGGTTTCTCGTTCAGCAGGATGTTGTCAATTACGGCACACAACTTATCTCGATTACTTTCTCTGGGTGGATAAAGGGTGCTCTTCTGCCGCTCTCGGTACGGCTTGATTTCAATGACAGACAGTTGATGTTCCAGACAAATCAAATCGCTCAACCGTTGCACAGCCAGCCCGGACAATAAAAAATCCCGGAATTTCCGGGTGCTGTCCAGCGCAGTGGAGTTATAAATAATGTGGTTGTGGATGTGCTCCCGGTCCGTGTGGGTGGCAACGATAAACGCATACTTGCCTTTGGTGAAACGCATTGCCAGTTCGTAGCCCACCTTGTTAGCTTCCTCGGCGGTGATCTCACCGGGCTTGAAGGACTGTCGAATCTGATAAGCAATCACATCATTTTTTTGTCTGCGCCCAGTCATCAGTTCATACTGGCGTTTGGAGAGCATAAATTCTTCATCCACGGTCAGGGGACTGCATTCGTAACTGCTGACCAGTTCGCCCTGCTGTGTCTTGTCCGGGTTCTGGGCGTAATCTGTTCGGCTTTTCAGGCAGGCCGCAACCGACTTGCCTTTGTTTTTGTGCAGCGCAATCAAGCGTGTTGCAGCCAGTTCTACCACCTCCCGGCAAAAAGAAAATGCCGCACAATGGCGGCATAAAGATTTTATAATTCTGCAACCCAGCCACTGAACCATTCCACGGCTTCTACAATGACTGTTCCGGCGGTGATGAGCAGGAAGCATCCAAACTCTGCCACCAGTAAAATCAAAAACTGCAGCCACTCCCGGCAGTACAGCGTATAAAGACCGCAGCCGAAAATATACAGCATGGGCAGAGCCAGCACAAACGCCGACAGGTTCAGCGTCCATTTCAGCATCAGCGCAAGGAAAGCAGTAATCAGCCAAAACGGGAAAACAATCATCTTAAAAATGAACCTCATATCCAGCACCTGCCTTTCAACTTTATTATAAAGGCATCTCCACACCCCTTGCAAGGATGTCACCCCTTATGTACCCCCGCAGTCCTCCAACTGCGGGGAAAATTTTAGAGTTCTGCCAGCCGGGAAAGAATCTGCCGACCAAGCTCAATCAGTTCATCCAGCCGCTGCCGCAGATCCTCCATGTCGGCGGCGTAGACCAGACCATTTTCATTGGCGGCTTTGGCATATTGGTTCAGGTTGTTGCTGCACATCTGCAAAAGATATGCCATGCGCTGCAGTTGCGGCAGGTCAAGGTTCAGGCAGTAGCCGTCCAGTGCCATCTTGCGGATATAGGCACTCAGGCTGCGGATGCCCATGCTCAGCATCTTTTCATAGATGCGGTTCTTCTCGGCCTTTGTTGTTCTCAGGATGATGATCTCGTCCCGCTTTTCCCTCACCGGGCATCACCATCCTTGTCGTAATAACTGCGGAAGGGCTTCACCGGCTCCGGCTTGTCCGACTTTTCTTCCAGCGCTGCCAGCACCGAGGGGCGGCGAGGTGCATCCTCCTGTTCCGGCTCATGGCTCTTTTCGTCCACATCCAACTGGGCGTTCAGCTCTGCAAGGCGGGCTGACTTTTCAGCCAGTTCTTCTTCCTGCGGGAAGGGCTTTTCCACCTCAATCTGCGCCGCCGCCTGCTGCTGATGCAGAGTGGCTAGTTCATTCTCAGCAGAGTTAATGCGCTCCGGGAAATTGTTCAAGGAGTTGCCCAGACGGATAATGTTGCCCAGCGGGTCGGTGCCCAGTGCTATCGGGTATCTCCGCTGACCCTTCAGAATCGCCTGATATTCGCTGCGGAAGGTATCGAACCGCAGAGACAACTCAAATCCCCGGTAACTGCCGATGACTTTTTCCTCAGCGTTGGGCAGTTCCGAGCAGGCAAGCACCAGACGCTCACCGGCGGTCTTTTTCTCATCGTAGGTCACGCCCTTGATGGTCATGCCGCAGAAACCCTCTTGCACCTGCGGGTGGGCAGCGGCAAGCTGTGCGTCCGCTTTCACCCCAGCAATATAGGCGTTCGTTTCCTGAATGTCAGCCGGGAATTTGGTCAGCAGCTTGTCTTGCAGACGGAATTTCTGGCTCTGATGGTCGGCTTTCAGAACTTTGAGTTTTGCGACCTGAACATCCAAATCCATCTTCTCCTTGATGAGCGGATTTCCGGCGCACAATGCCTTGATCTCCGCATAGGAAAGAGCCTGCTCGTCCACATCCTCACAGGAGCGCACCGGGGATTTGCTGGTCATAATTTGGCTGATGAATCGCTGCTTATTCTCAAGGGTCTGAAACAAGTACGAGTCAAATGTCCCTTCCGTGACATAATTGAACACCTTGACTTCCTTATTCATATTGCCCTGACGGATGATGCGACCGTTGCGCTGGGTCATGTCGCTGGGTTTCCAGCCAACGTCCAAGTGATGCACCGCCACAAGCTGGGACTGGACGTTGGTGCCCGCTCCCATTTTTGCCGTACTTCCGAGCAAAACTCGCACATCGCCGGAGCGCACTTTGGAGAACAAAGCTGCCTTTTTCGCTTCGGTATCGGCGTTGTGGATAAACTCGATCTCGTTTTCCGGCACACCGGCAGCAACCAGCTTTTTGCGAATATCATCGTAGACGTTGAAGTTGCCGTCGTTTTTCGGTGTCGAGAGGTCGCAGAACAAAAGCTGGGTCAACTTCTGGTCTTTGCCTTCCTCCCAGATCTTCAACACATTTTGAACGCATACGTTCAATTTGCTGTTGGGATCATCGGGCAGCATGGGGTTCATCAAGCGAACGTCCAAGCCGATTTTTCTGCCGTCGTTGGTGACACAGAGCATATTGTCCACGAATGCATCCACGGTGCCGGAGTGGATTTCTGCCGCACGCTTGCTCAGTTCCTGCACCATTTCCTTTTGAATCTCCGAGGGTTTTGCCACCACCGTTTCAAACTTCGCCTCCGGCACCGGAAGATGGAGCTGGTCGCTGGTTTTAATGTCTGCAACCTCCTTGAACATCGACATTAACTCCGGGAGATTGAAGAACTTTGCAAATCTTGTTCTGGCACGGTAGCCCGTACCCTCCGGGGCCAGCTCGATGGCGGTGGTGGTCTCGCCAAAGGTGGATGCCCAGCAGTCGAAGTGGGTCAGCTTTTTCTGCTGCAAGGTGCTGTACTGGAGGTACCGCATGACCGTGTACAGTTCGGTCATGGAATTGCTCACGGGCGTGCCCGTGGCGAACACCACGCCCCGCCCGCCGGTGATCTCATCCAGATAGCGGCACTTGCCGAACATATCGCTGGATTTCTGGGCTTCGCTGGTGGACAATCCTGCGACATTACGCATTTTTGTGGTCAAAAAGAGGTTCTTGTAAAAATGGCTTTCGTCCACAAACAGCCTGTCAACACCGAGCTGTTCAAAGGTAATCACATCGTCCTTGCGCTCATCGGAGCGCAGTTTTTCCAGCTTGGTTTCCAGCGTTTTCCGGGTCTTTTCCATCTGCTTGATAGAGAAATTCTCGCCTGCATGGGCTTTCAGTTCGTTGATGGCGGCAAGCGTTTCGTCAATTTGCTCCTGAATGATGCGCTCCTGCCGTTCAAAGGACAGCGGGATGCGCTCAAATTGCGAATGGCCGATGATGACAGCATCATAGTCACCGGTGGCGATGCGGGCGCAGAATTTTTTACGGTTGGCAGTCTCAAAGTCCTTGCGCCGTGCCACTAGCAACTTGGCATTGGGGTAGAGGTTCAGAAACTCCGAAGCCCATTGCTCCGTCAGGTGATTGGGCACCACGAACAGCGATTTCTGGCACAAACCAAGGCGTTTCGCTTCCATAGCAGACGCCGCCATTTCGTAGGTCTTGCCTGCCCCCACTTCGTGTGCAAGCAGCGTATTGCCGCCATAAAGCACATGAGCAATGGCGTTGCGTTGGTGCTCCCGGAGGGTGATTTCCGGGTTCATGCCAACAAAGTGAATGTGGGAACCGTCATACTCACGGGGTCTGGTGCTGTTGAACAACTCATTGTACTGCTTTACCAGCGCTATGCGCCGCTGGGGGTCTTGCCAGACCCAGTTGGCAAAAGCATCCTTGATGACCTGCTGTTTCTGCTGCGCAAGCATGGTCTCCCGCTTGTTCAGCACACGCTTGAGTTTGCCATCGGCATCCTCGATGGTGTCGTAGATGCGGACATCTTTCAGGTTCAGGGTCTCCTCCAGAATCTTGTAGGCGTTGGCACGGGATGTGCCGTAGGTCTCGGAGGAGATAATGTCGCCCCGCCCCGTAGCCGTTTTGCCCTCCACACGCCATTCGGCGGTATACGGAGAATATCTCACCTTGACCGCATGGCGCAGATAGTAGGGGATCTGGAAGGTCTCGGTCATAAACTTTTGGATAATATCCGGGTCGAGCCACGTTGCACCCAAGCGCACATCAATTTCGGAGGCTTCCAGTTCTCTGGGCTGTGCCTTGGTCAGCGCATCCACATTGACGGCAAATTCCGGGTTGGTCTCTGCCGCAAACTGCGCCATCCGCAGCTTGGCCCGGACATCGCCGGAAAGGTACTCGTCTGCCATCTGCCAGCCGGCTTCCGGGTCAGTGGGGTCGGCGGCAGGGTCCTTGAAGATCACGCCGGAGAGTTCGGTGGTAATGCGCCCGTAGTCACCGGGAGTGCCCAGCAGTTCTGCCATATAGGGCAAGTCCACCTTGCCATGCTCCCCGATGGACACTGCCAACGCTTCGCTGGGGGTGTCCACACTGGTGACAGTGCGCTCCGGGCGAATGGTGCGCTTGGTGAACATCGCCGCCTTACTCTTGAGCTGCCCCTGCTCGTCCAGATTTTCCAGCGAACACAGCAGATAGTAGGAGGAATCCTGCTCAAAAAGTCGCCCGTTTTTGCGGTCGTTCAGCAGACCGTACTTTGCGGTAAAGGCATCGTAGGCGGCGTTCAGCTTTGCCTGTGTCTCCTTAATGTCCTCGTCCGGGAAGTCGTTCAACTGCTGGTCGATCAGGTCATTGACGATTTGCCGCAGCTCCACCATGCCGGTGACACGCCCCTTGGCGGTATCGGACAGCTCCACCTGCGTCATCACGGAATTTTCCCGGTAGAACACCTCGCCGTCCACCACGGTGTAGGAGAAGTTTTTTACATCCGGGTCAGCTGGGAGAATGTGCTTCTCATTTTCGGCATCCGCAATATCTGGTGTTTCTACCTCAACTTCGGTGTATTGCCCCTCAATATGCTGTACCGCTTCTGCAAGCTGGTCTGCCAGCACTGCACCCTCAATGGGTGCAACGGTGAGTTCCTCCCGTCCGTACTGGGCGCTTTCGGTGGTCAGCTCGCCCAGCACCATCTCCGGGTGGTCTACGAAATACTGGTTGATGGCAAAGCCATCTTCTGTTTTGCCCAACTGCACCCAGTCCGGCTCATGGTCGATGGGACGGTCACGTTTTTGCAGGAAAATAATGTCGCTGACAACATCCGTACCAGCGTTAGCACGGAACGCATTGTTGGGCAGACGGATAGCCCCCAACAGGGCAGCACGCTCTGCCATGTGCTTGCGGGCGGCGCTGTCCTTGCTGTCCATAGTATAGCGGCTGGTGACGAACGCCACTATGCCGCCCGGACGCGCTTGGTCGATGGCTTTCGCAAAGAAATAATTGTGGATGCTGAATCCTAGCTTGTTGTACGCTTTGTCGTTGACCTTGTACTGACCGAAAGGCACGTTGCCCACCGCCAAATCGTAGAAATCACGGCGGTCGGTGGTTTCAAAGCCAGCCACGGTAATGTCTGCCTGCGGGTACAGTTTTTTCGCAATGCGCCCGGTGATGCTGTCCAACTCCACGCCGTATAAGCGGCTGTCTGCCATGCTGTCCGGCAGCATTCCAAAGAAGTTGCCCACGCCCATACTAGGCTCCAGAATGTTACCGCTGCGGAAACCCATGCGCTCCACGGCATCGTAGATACTACGGATGACGGTAGGGCTGGTATAGTGGGCGTTCAGGGTGCTGGAACGGGCGGCGGCGCACTCATCCTCGGAGAGCAGCCCTTTCAGTTCGGCGTACTCTTTTGCCCAACTATCTTTGCTGGGGTCAAAGGCATCTGCCAAACCGCCCCAGCCTACATATTGCGAAAGCACCTGCTGCTCCTCGGCGGTGGCACCACGATGCTCCTGCTCCAACTGGAACAGGGTGCGGATGGCCTCAATGTTCCGCGCGTACTTCTGCTTAGGACCTCCGATACCCAAATCATCATCCGTGATGTGGAAGTTCCCGGCAGGCTCCGGCGCAGGTTCAGCATTCAGGGCTTCATCCAAGGCAGCGGCATCTGGGAAGGTCTGCACCTTTCCGTCCATCACGGCAGAAATGGGCAGCTCGTCCAGTTCTTCGTCGGAAAGCTGCGGAATATCCTGTTCCTGCTCGTACAACTCCCGGACAACCGCCAGCGGTTCCTCCCGGAAAACTGGCATCCGCATCTCTGCCAGTGCTACATCCTGCAGGGACACACTGCCCTTATCGAAGTTGACGTTATCCACCCGGAAAGCGCGTCCTTCCATGTGGACGGTGGCTCCCAGCGGCAGATAATCCTCCCGGCGCAGGTACTTGGTCTGGTGGTGGGTGCCATCCTCGTTCAGCCCAGCAAGATAGACGTTCTCACCACACTGCCACAGTTGTTTGGCACGGTGCGCCCACTGGTCGCGGGGAAAGCCAGTGACCGGGACGGTGCCCAATTCCGTTTCCTTTTCCAGCAGCTTTCCGCCCAGAAGTTCGCTGATTTTTCGGGCATCCTCGCCGTAAAACTCAAACTGCCCGCCCTGTTCAAAGCCTACCAGTGCGTCCGGGTGCTGCTCCTTCAGGGCATTGTACTCTGCGGCTGCATCCAGCAGCAACAGTGCCGGGCGTTCCTCCGCCTTGCTGTGGTAGTGCTCCAGTTCTTCGTCCGTGACGCTGACCAATTCCGAAAAATTCAGAGCCTCCAACTCTGTTTCGGTCAGCTCTTCCAGACTTTCGTACTGCCGCTCATCTATCAATACCTCGCCCAGATACCGCTCCACTCGATACCCCACCAGATCCACGTTGACCTGAATGGGAATGTCCTCGTCGGTGGCGTGGGTGTAGGCAATGTCGATTTTAGCAGGATTAGAAAAGTCCGGCTCGGAGTCGTATTCCTCCAAGCAGAAATCCCGAATCAGGTTTTTGGCACGATTTATGGCACCATCCGGCTTTACGCTGACAGGCACAGGGGGCGTGTAATGCTCCTTTTCCTTGTCAGTCAGGTAGCGGTCGGACTGGATCATCAGGTTGATATATTGTTCCACCTGTGTCCATTTCAGGGTGATTTTCTGGTGGTCGGGGTAATGGTCGAATTCCAGACCCTTCCAGTCGTGATTCACAAAACCCCGGCTTCCGTCCAGAAAATCGTGGGAGTGACCACCGGTGCCGTATTCCTTTGCCAGTGCCTTGGCGCGGAGATTGCGGTCGGTCTGGGTCTGGTACAGTGCCATAATGCGCTGTTTGCCGCCCATAAATCCCGAACCGTGCCGCCGCAGCTCGTTCTCAATTTCAGCCTGCGACAAAACAAAAGCGGAGGGCGTTTTTTCGCTCTCCGCTTGGTCGATGATTTCGATTTGCTGGGCTTCCGTAGGGATGGCAACATCCAGAAAACTTAGCTGTAGATCAGCTCCGTCAGCACCAGTTCCTCTGCCTGCGCTTTCAGACTGTTCATGTGCTGCACCCAAGCCATCTGATTCTGCTGCTTGTCTGGGGCCGGGGTCTGTTTCAGCAACTGCTTCATGGTCTGCTGCATCCGGCTTTCTGCCGTCTGCTCCACTTCCATCAGGTGCGGGTACAGGCTCCCGTTCAGGAGCATCGTGTTGTACAGCACTGGGCGATGGTTCATCAGGTACGTCCGGCGCAGCCTGCCGTACTTGCCCAACGGCTTCCGGGGCTGGTTCAGGATCAGGTTCGGGAGCTGGTAGTCCCCGACGGTCGAGTAGGTCACGTTCCTGCTGTTCGTATTCATATTGGCTCCTTTCTACATTGCGGCGGCGAATGGTTGTTTTCACGGTGCGCTCGATGTTTCGCAGCACCTCCCGGCTCATGTCGCTGACAGCTGCGCCGAGGGCAAAGACGGCATCCGGGGTAGAAAACTCGTGGATGGCTCGAAAATCTTCCTTGTCGAACCACCCGGCAGGCTCAAAGCCGCAGCGTTCCAGCAGCGTGTAGGTGACGCTGATGGCGGCGGCGGACTTGAACTGCATCTCCACCCCGGCATCATCATAATCCATCAGCAACGAACCGTCAACGATGGCGCGGATGTCCCCGCCGTTGTTGTCCCAGTAATCTGCCACCAGTTTCCCTGCAACGTCCGCAAGCTGCTGGCTGACACGCTCTCCGCTGATGCCGTAGGTGGCGGCGAGCATTTCCGAAACCGGCTGTTTCAGGTCATCGTTGTACTGCCACACCTCCGGGTCACGGGAATTGCGGCGCACTCCGGTGTCCGACACATCGAAAACGTAGTGCAGCCGGGGGAATCCGCTGGATTCATCCAGCAGAGCAATGCCCTTGGCACCCCGACGCACATAGCGGTTCATCCGGTTGTTCCAGATGTCGAAGTCGGCGCAGGCGGTGGCATCGGGGCGCTGGGCGTAGATCATCAGCTGGTCTGCAAAGGGGTACTTGTACAGCCGGGATGCAGTGGTCAAATAGTCCGTCCAGCTTTCCCAGTACCGGGTCAAGCCGTTCGCCGTGCGCTGGGCAAGGGCGAGATATTCTTCGGTTTTGCTTGGCATAGCGTTCCTCCCTTCAATCTCGTTGTAAACAAAAAGCGAGCGGCCTTTTCAGGTCACTCGCTTATGGAATCTATGGTATTTTGTTCGTGTTTTACGGCAAACTTTTCTGCCATCTCCAGCAGACGGTCAATTTCTGTTTAACGATTTCTTTTTCCAGTATTCTCTGTCCCACGGATTTCCTCATGATAGAAATAATCCACGATTACCGGATGTCCCTGCGGGACTCTTCCATAAGGCATTTCATTATCCACAAAGGCACAATCATACTTCTTAGCCATTTCCGCAGCTTTTACTTCAAGTGCTTCAAAGTAGCTGCGGTTATGCTTGTTATAGATCTCATCGTAAAGTGGCACAAGATCAGGATGTTTTTCGGCGATATAATCCATAATTGTCTTTTTGAAGCCGCCCCGAAGATTAAGGTTCTCGAGCCAGAACAGATCGCACTGATTCTTTACCCGCTCAAAGATGGCTTCAAAGTCCGTGATACCGGGAAATACCGGGGATACGAAACAGACTGTACGGATACCTGCTTCATATACCTGCTTCATAGCAGCGATACGCCGCTCAATGCTCGAAGCAGAGTCCATATCGTTCTTGAAATTTTCATCCAGTGTGTTGATCGACCATGAAACGGTTACTCGTCCAAGCTTCTTCAGCAGATCAATATCTCGTACCACAAGATCAGACTTTGTGCAGATCAGAACATCTGCGTCACTGCCGATCAGCTGCTTCAGAAGTTTTCTGGTATTCCCAAATTGCTCCTCCTGTGGATTGTAGCCATCCGTCACAGAACCGATGACCACACGCTGTCCGGCATATTTCTTCGGATTTTTAATTTCGGGCCAATGTTTCACATCAAGGAATGTGCCCCATTCTTCCGTGTGCCCGGTAAAGCGCTTCATAAAAGAAGCATAGCAATACTTGCAGGCATGTGTACAGCCCACATAGGGATTGACCGAGTAACCGCCTACCGGCAGACTAGACTTAGTCATGATGTTCTTTGTTTCCACCTCACGAATGAGGATTCCATTTATTACTTCTTCCATGATTTCTGTACCTCTAACACTTTA
>NZ_WKZG01000033.1:0-8999 GCF_009679665.1 Faecalibacterium sp. BIOML-A4
TGAATGCTGTTTGTCAGGGGCAGCGGTCGGCAGACGGATTTTTTCATTTTGGGGCTTGACTTTTAATAGTTAGTCTCCAAATTTTTGCAAACAAAAAAGACCCCATCGGGTCTTACGTTACGGGTCAGCGCTCGTTGTGGCGCTGCTGCTTTTTCTGCCACGCATCCAAAAGCTGGATGATCTTCTCCTCCATCTGCTTTGGCGTGTAGCTGCGGGGAAAATACTTTCGCAGGGTCTCGTTTTTGATGGTCACGGTGTCTTTCTCACTCTTTTTCTCCTGTCCCATCACATCAAAGGCTTTTTCGTAGCTGAACTCTCCCTGCTGTGCCATCTTTTTCAGTTGCTGCGCCTGCGATAAGGACGGCGCATTCTGGGTGTCGTTCATTGCTTCTAAAAAATCCCGCTGTTGGCTTTCGTCCAGATAGGACAACTCCACAGCGGGATTAAAGGCAATCTTCTTTTCGTCTACCATGTCCAGCAATTCGGGAACAAGGTTGGTTAGGCGGATATAACGTCGAACTGTATCACCGCTTATGCCTTGGTCTTTGGCAACTGCATCATCGCTGCGGAACTTCGCCGCAACTTGCGGCGAAGTTAAATCCGACCTAGCACCTTGATTTTTTATCGCTTCCAGCTTCATTTTGTAGGCGAAAGCCCTTTCACTGGGCAGGATGTGTTCACGCTGCAAATTGGAATCCACCATCAATATCACAGCAGCATCGTCCGACATCTGCCGCACAATGACCGGCAGGGTATCCAGCCCGGCAAGTTTCGCCGCATACTGGCGGCGGTGCCCGGAGATGATCTCGTAGCCGTCACCGTCCGGGCGAGGTCGGGCAATCAGCGGAGCCAGTACGCCGTACTGTGCGATACTCTCCACAGTCCGGGTCATGGCTTCATCGTCCAGCACCTTAAAAGGGTGGTTGGTGAAGGGGTGCAGCGCATCAATGGGAATCTGCTGTACCTGCTCCCGCTGTTCCTCCTGTCGTTTTTCTTCGGTGGAAAACAGGTCATCTAGCCCTTTCAGAGCTAAGTTTTCGCTGTCGATCGGCATCCGCCTGCACCTCCTTTGCGAGAGATTTGTAGGCTTCTGCCACCTTGCCCTTGGGGTCATAGGCAAAGATGCTTTTGCCTGCCGCACTGGTTTCTGCTGCTCGGACGGACCGTGGGATGGTCTGCTCGAACACCTTCAGGTGCTTTCCGTATGCCTGCCGGATCAGATTGCTGATCTGCTTTCCGTAGTTGGTGCGGTTGTCGGTCATGGTAAGCAAAATGCCCTCAATTTTCAGTTTCGGATTGATCTGCCGCCGAACCTTCTGCACGGTCTGCAAAAGCTGTTCCAGACCTTTTGCGGAAAGGTACTGTGCCTGCACCGGAATCAAGGCAGCGTCTGCCGCCGCCAATGCGTTGATGGTCAGCATTCCCAGCGAGGGCATACAGTCCAGCAGAATAAAATCGTACTCCCGTTTGGCACTGTCCAGCACCTGCTTGAGCATCTTTTCACGGTTCATGCTGTTTACCAGAGCCACTTCCAGCCCTGCCAGTTCGATATTGGCAGGGATCAGGTCAACGCCCTCTGCATGGTGCAGAATGCCCTCACCGGGTTGGATGGGCTGGTCGTTCATGGCTTTCTGCATCAGGGTGGAAAGGGTGGTGGGCAGTTCATCGGGCTGCTGCCAGCCCATGCTGATGGTAAGTGAACCCTGTGGATCAGTATCCACCAACAGGACTTTTTTCCCCTCCATCGCCAGCCCAATGCCTAAGTTCTCACAGGTGGTGCTTTTCCCCACACCGCCTTTTTGATTGGTGACTGCGATAATCGTAGCTTTCTTTGCGATAACATCACCCCGCCTTCGGTGAACCACGCGCAAAGTCGTGGTTCGTCTTGTTCTGATAGTAGAGGTTCATGGTGGTGGGCGCATTGTAGAGCATCGCCAGCAGATACTGCTTCATGTTCCGCACCGGGGCGGTGTTTTCTGCCAGCGAATCCAGTACGAAACGGATGTGGTCGGCGTTCAGCTTTTTCAGCCGACTGCGTACCACCTCGGTGGGCTTGTCATCTCCGGCAATGTGCAGCAGCTTGCGGTTGGTGGCGCAGGTGTCCACCAGCAAATCCACGATTTGGTAGATGGTGTCCTCATCATCCGGGCAGAGCCGGAGCAGCAGTTCCACCTCTAACGCCTGATAAAAATAATCCTCAAGCTGCTCCCGGATGCCCCCGGAATAGATAGGGTCAGGATCATTCCACTCTGTCTTATTCTTATCAGTCTTATTTACTTGCGGTTTTGGCTGCTCCAGAATTGCGCTTTCGGCAGCACCTGAATTGCTGTTTGGGCAATTCAGTACTTGCACTTTTGGCAAGCCGGAGGAAAAGTCCTTGACATAGATCAGGCTGGGTCTGCCCAGACCACGGCGCTTGCGCTCGATGAGGTCAATGTCCTCCAACTCCCGGAACAGCTTGACCGCTTTATGCTCGGCACAGCAGAGGGATTCCTGCACTTCCCGGACGGTGTAGATGATATACACCCGCCCCTGCTCGTCCAGCCAGCCGTTCTTTGCGGACAGGCTCATGCGGTCCAGCAGGATACCGTACAGTGTCCGGGCATCGGTGGAAAGCTGCCGGAAACGGCAGTCTTGGAACAGTGCCTTCGGGATGCGGAAATAGGAGAACAACTCGCCCGACTGACCATAAAAGTAGTCCAGCATCATTTGGTGTGACCTCGGATTTTCAACTGTATGGGTGCGTTCATGTGGAAAAACACCTCCTTTTTGTGATATGGAAAATTTTTTGAAGTTCCATTTTTGAGAAAAAATGGATGGAAAAAAGATGAAAAAATGCGTTGTAGTTTGTCCCGAAAACTGCAAAAGAAAAAATGTGTTATTTTCTGAGAATATTACGAAAAGGATAAAAAATCGAATGTTTGAAAAAATAAACAACGTAAATATGCGCTTTCTTGTACTCTCTGTTTATAAAGTGCAGAACAGGCTGCTATCAAGAACCCCCGCAAGTGATTGCGTGAGCGCTTGAGAAAGCACGAATAAAGCATAACAAACCGCCCCGGTTTCCGTAACAGGAAGCCGGGGCGGTTTGTTATGCCTTACAGGCCAGCTGGAGAAAACGGGCAAAAGGTACATGCTCAGATGTTGTCAATGGGGAACATGGGGCGCATGATGCGCTTGAAGGGAATCAGACGGGTGTCCTGCGGGGTGGCACCGTCGGTGAGGGACATCACGCACAGGGCACCGGCAGCTTTGAGCTCTGGATGGATATAACCCTGTTTGACTACGATGATGTCAAAGTTCTTCCAGTCCACGCCGCAGGCATCCAACTGGTGCTCCTCCACAAAGGAGTGGTTGTTGTCGGTGATCGTTAGTACCAGCGGGGTGCCCTCTACAGCAACGGTCACCAGCGGGCCATAGCTGCCGTCCTCGCCGTACATGTGGGTGCCCTCCTGTATGCCTTTGTATAGTACCCGCAGAGTCAGCGGAACTGGAGCCGACAGCGAATCAAAACCCATGCCGACAGAAGCATTCGTTACGGTGTCAATGGGCAGGCTGAGCAGGGCGTGGCAGAGTTTTGCATCATGGATGGCAGCAAACAGCACCTTTTTGTGCAGATCCGGCACAGCCAGCACCTGACGCAGGATAAAGGTGTTAGCGCCCTGAGCACCGCTGGTCACGTTGTCGCCGGAGTCGGTGATAAACGACGGTTTGTCCGGGCAGTTCAGCGCCATGCGCAGAGCTTCGTCCGGCTGGGCGGTAGTGCCGGTGTAGTGGAACTCATGGCGCTTGCCCCACACATAGGCGGCCAGCTCGTCGGCTTTCTGCTCGGCATAGGCATGGTCGGCTCCGGTGGCAGGGATCACCACCACGCCGCAGCCGGCCTCTGGGCAGTCATGCCGCAGGTAGCCCACATGCCAACTGGCGCTGAGGATGCGGGGATCTTTCTCCATCTCGTCCATGTACTGGTTGAAGGAACGCACCGGCTCGTCGGCAGAAACGCTCTGTTCTCCACCCAAAATCAGCGGCAGCTTGCGGTATACCGGTGTGATGTTCTGACGGTGGCGGATCAGTTCGATCAGGGCGCGGCAGGTGCGCTGTACGGTCTGGGCAATGTCGGTGTGGGGAGCCTCACGGTAACTGCGGATAAAGGTGGTGTTCTCCACATACTCTTTGGTCAGGTTGCCGTGCGGATCACAGGAGACCGCCAGTGGCAGGTAAGGACCCACGATCTGCCGGATGGCGGCCACCAAATGGTGCTCGCCGGAACCGATCTCTTCCACATAGCTGGCACCGTGCAGGTGCAGGTAGATACCGTCCAGATCCCGCAGGTTGTCGCGCACGGCATTCAGGATGGTCTGTTCAATATAATCAAAGCAGGTCTTTTTCATCACGCCGCTGCAGGCAGCGTCTGCACAGATCACGGGCACCAGTTCAATGCCTAGGTCATCGAATACGTCGCCCACCTGCATATGGCTCAGGGCGTCACGTCCGTAGGAAAGGGCCACGTTGGGCAGGTCGCACTTCATGTCTACATGCTCATTGGCTTCCAGCTGAAATTTTGCAACAAGGATCTTCATAAGGCAGTTCTCCTTTTTTATCAAATGTCGTCTACCGGGAACATGGGACGCATGATGCGCTTGAAGGGCAGGCGGCGGGTATCCTGCAAGGTAGCGCCGTCGGTCAGGGACATCACGCACAGCGCGCCCTGCTGGGTCGGTTCAGGAAAGGCGTAGCCGGTCTTGACGATCACCACATCGTAGTCCATCCAGTCCACCCCGGCGGCAAGGGTCTGATGCCGCTCTACAAAGGGATGGTTCGTGTCAGTGACGATGACATCAATGGGCAGGCCCTCTACCGACACGGTGGCACAGCCGCCAAAATCGCCATGTTCAGCAAACAAGACGGTGCCCTCTTGACGGCCCAGATGCTTCAGGGTTACAGTGAGCTGTACCGGCTCGGTCAGGGAATCCAGACCCATGCCAAGGGTCAGAGGCAGGGTGTCACCAACGGTATGACCGGCCAGCAGGGTATAGACGGCGGGGTCCTGAATGGCGGCAAACAGCACCCGCTTGCCCTGCAGGGCTTCGGGTTTAGCCAGCACCTGCCGCAGTACCCATGTGTTGGCACCCATGGCACCGCTGGTGGTGTTGTCGCCGGAGTCGGTGAGGAAGGCGGGCTTGCCGGTGCAGTGCAGTGCGGTCTGCAGGGCCTCGTCTGGTTCCTGAGTCAGGCCGGTATAGTGGAACTCATGGCGGCGGTCCCACACATAGGCGGCCAGCTCATCGGCCTTCTGCTCTGCATAGGGGCGGAACTCATTGGAAGAGGGAATCACCACGACACCGCAGCCGGCTACATCGGTGTCGTGGCGGATGTAGCCCACATGCCAGCTGGCGCTGAGGATGCGGTCATCCTTTTCCATCTCATCCATATACTGGTTGATGGAGCGCACCGGTTCGTCGGCGGAGACGCTCTGCTCACCGCCCAGAATTAGCGGCAGTTTGCGGTACACAGGAGTGATGCTGCGGCGGTGCTCCAACAGCTCCAACAGGTGGGAGCAGACAAAGCGGATGGTCTGCTCCACATCAGTGTGGGGGGACTCACGGTAGCTGCGGATGAGGGTGGTGCCTTCCACATATTCCTTGCACAGGTTACCGTGGGGATCGCATACCACAGCAATGGGCATGTAAGGGCCTACGATGCGGCGCACTTCCTTTAAGATATGGTGGTCGCCGGAGCCGATGCCCTCTACCTCACTGGCGCCGTGCAGGTGGAGGTAGATGCCATCCAGTTCGGAAAGATGCTCCTGCACAGTCTGCAGGATGGTGGACTCAATGTAATCAAAGGCGGTGCGCTTCATCACGCCGTTGGAAGCCGCATTGGCGTCCAGCGCTGGCACAAGGGTCACGTCAGGACGGTCAAACACGTCCCCCAGCTGCAGATGCGCAATGCAGCCCTGCCCGAAGTGCAGGCTGACATCATTTAGATTGCACTTTTTGGGGATGTTCTCATTGGCCTCCAGGATAAAGCGTGCAACAAGGATATGAAACATGCAAGATACCTCCTGTGTTGATCGAATTTGCAACGGAATAAGTATATAAGACATTATAATACAATATAAGACGATTTACAATAGGCTCTCAGGCAAAATTTGCCGATGAAATACTGGATTTTACCACACAATTGTGTTATGCTCATAGTAGATTATAAAATGTGTGCTTTTGGAGGAAAAACAATATGCTGGTGCCGGACAGCGCGACCCCGCTTTATCTGCAGCTGGAAGAGATCCTGCGGCAGGAGATCCTTTCCGGCAGCCGCCGGGAGGGCGACAAGCTCTCCACCGAGAATGAACTGGTGGAGCAATACAAGGTGAGCCGCATCACGGTGCGGCGTGCCGTGGAGGAACTGTGCGAGGAAGGGCTGGTGGTGCGTCACCCGGGCAAGGGCACTTTTGTGACCGGGGTGGTGATGCGCAACGACCTGAACGCGCCCCGCGGCTGGACCGAAAATGCCATTGCCAACGGGTACAGGCCCTCCACCGTGTGCACAGAGCTGGACATGGTGCCAAGCACTGAAGTGTGCCGCCTGTTTGAGGTGAAGCAGGGCGAGGAACGCTACTGCCGCGCCCGGCGGGTGCGTGCCCTGAACGGCAAGCCGGCGGTGTATGAGATCGATTACTTTCCGCCGCAGGATGCGGAATTTTTGACAAAAGAGCTGTTGAGCGGGTCGGTGTTCCGGCTGCTGCGGCAGTGGAGAAAGCTGCGAGTCATCCGGGAAAAGGAGACCATCATTCGGGTGCGGTACGCCGATGCAGAAACAGCGGCTGCGCTGGGGTTTGCTAAGGGGCGGCCTGTGGTATACACCCGCACCTGCTATCTGGACGGCAAAGACCGGGTGGTGCTGCTGAATGAGCAGTACATTGACAGCGAACGCTATATGATCCGCACCGGCGGGCACGAGCTGCGACTGGACGAAACGGAAGAGAACGGGTAAAGAAACTGGAAAAATGGTGTAAGAGGGGCCATGGGAGTCCCAGTGAGGAAATGCTATGAATGCAATCGAACGAAAACGCTATATTCTGGATGAATTGCAGCGCAACGGCAGTGTGGTGATCACCGACCTGGCAGAGCGTATTCAGGTGTCCTCCATGACCATCCGGCGGGATCTGAATGCGATGGCTGAGGATGGCATGGTTACGCTGGAACACGGCGGCGCAGTGCTGAACAGCGGCTCGCTGTTTGAATGCAGCATCAGCTTCAAAAATGAGATCAATGTGTCCGAAAAGCAGCGCATCGCGGCCAAGTGTATGGAGTACATCAACGAAGGCGATTCCGTTTTTCTGGATGCGGGCACCACGCCCAACGAGCTGGCTGCGCTGCTGCGCGGCAAACGCAACATCAGTGTACTGACCCACTCTCTGCTGGTAGCCAACACCACCGCTACCATGCGGAACATCAAGCTCATCATGTGTCCGGGCGAGTTCCGTGAGAACTCCATGGCTTTTCTGGGGCCGCTGACCGATGATTTCATCCAGCATTTTCAGATCGATACCTTGTTTCTCTCGCTGGAGGGCATCGATCTGACTGATGGCCTTTCGGTGGTGGATGTGCAGGATGGCCATACCAAAAAGGCGCTGGTGGAAAAAGCTAAGCGGGTGATCTGCATGGCCGACCACAGCAAATTCAACAAGTCGTTCTTCTACAAGATCGCCCCCATTACGGATGTGGATCTGGTGATCACGGACGATGGTCTGGATGCAGCTACGCAGGAGCTGTTCCGGCAGAACAATATCCCGTTGGTGCTGGCCTGAGAATAACTTGAAATTAAAAGTAACATAAAATAACAAAAAAGAATGAACTTTTCGGAGAAAATGTTATCTTTCACCGGAAAGCTCATTCTTTTTTGCGTAAATGAGTCGAAAATTTAGTGAAAATGATGCAAAACTCGATTTTTTGTTTGTTAAAAGCAACAAATAATAACATTTACGAACAAAATGTAACAAAAACTGATTGACTTTGACCCGGAGTGTGGTACAATGTAGAAAAGACGATGAATGGTTAAAACTCAACGAAATTCTGCGGGTTTTCGCTGCGGCCGAGCGGTGAATATATTTCACAGCTGTTCATCACATGAAGTGCAAAATGTGATATTTTGTAACATTTTACGGTACGAAAGGGAGGCATTTACTCATGGGCAAATATACAAAGATGTCCCAGCAAGTCCTGGAGAAGGTCGGCGGACTGAGCAACATCACCTTCGTTGAGCGCTGTGCAACACGGCTGCGCATCCATTACGCCAGCAAGTCCAAGGTGGATGTGGAAGCCATCAAGGGCATTGAACATGTCGTGGGCGTTGTGGACAAGACCGGCCAGGTGCAGATCATCATCGGACCGGAAGTCAACGATGCATTCAACGATTTCCTGGAGGTCTCCGGCTGGAAACCCACCGATGACCGCCCCACGGTCGTGGAGGAAGAGCCTGAAAAGAAGGGCTTTATGTACTGGGTCACGAAGTTCGGCAACTTCAGCGCAGCTGTCTTTATGCCGATCGTTCCCGCTCTGATCACCGGCGGCCTGATCCTTGCCATCAAGAACCTGCTGGTCAACTACCTTGGAATGAGCACCGACAGCGGCACCGCAAAGGTCTGCCTGGCTATCTTCAGCGCCGGCTTCTCCATGCTGCCCGTCTGGATCGGCTACACCATGGCCAACAAGCTCAAGATGGAGCCTATCATGGGCGCGTTCCTGGGCGCTGTCCTCGTCAGCAGCTCCATCAGCGGTGTTGAGGGTCTGGATTTCTTCGGCATCCCCATTCCCACCGTGGAATACACCTCCAGCGTGATGCCCATCGTCATGGGCATCATCCTGATGTACTGGGTGGATAAGCTGCTCAAGAAGATCATCCCTGAAATGGTGCGTTACTTCGTATAATAAAATAGTAGTATTTATAGACCGCTCTCCAGCGGAATGCTACAATAGTTTCAGGGTGCTGTGGATTGG
>NZ_WKZG01000034.1:0-8637 GCF_009679665.1 Faecalibacterium sp. BIOML-A4
CCAATCCACAGCACCCTGAAACTATTGTAGCATTCCGCTGGAGAGCGGTCTATAAATACTACTATTTTATTATACGAGGTAACGCCTATGAACAATACGATTCCTTTTCACTCCGCACCCCATGCTCCGCAGATCACGGTGGATGTAAACATCTTGTCTGTGTTGAAGCAGGCGGCATCCTGTTTGAGCGAAATGGCAAGCGAGAATGTCTACCTTGCCGCCATCGGCCCGGATATGGAACTCACTATTATCACGGAAGAGGATGCCCCTTCCGTTCTGCCCTGTTTCGATGAGGAGGATGCCCTGATTGCCGTGAAAGGCGCACCGTTGTTTATCAGCTACAATCCGGCGCAGGTCCTCAAGCTGGCAGGCAAGCGGTACCTGACCGGCCCGGTCATTTTCTACCGCACCGATGGGCACAGAGCCATCGTATCCCTGACGGTGGAGGACATTTACCGTTTTCAGACCTATCTGGAAAGCCACAGCACCACCCTGATGGCGGATGGTCAGAAGCTGACCTGCATCTGCATCGACTGAGGTGTACTATGCTGAATTTTTTTATCGGATTCGCATTTTTTGAAGCGGGTGCTATTTTCGGCTTCTTCGTAGCGGCTCTGCTGAACGCTGCCCACGCCGGGCAGGAGAGTACCATCTTTGAGGAGAATGATAATGGAACAGAATGAAAATACCCTTTCGGTGCTGAAAATTGCACCGGGACAGCATCCGCAGCAGGTCGAGATCGATAACGACCTGAAAGCCTTGCAGCAGGCGGTGGGCGGCACGATTGCTACTGTTTACCCCTTTGCAGACCCGGTGGCTATCATCTGCAATGACGATGGTAAGCTCATGGGTCTGCCCCTGAATCGTGCCCTGTGGGACGAGGATGGGCTGATGTACGATGTTATTGCCGGAACCTTTCTGGTGGTGGGGCTGGGCGAGGAGGACTTTGCGTCGCTCTCCCCGGAACTGGCGCAGAAGTACGAAGAGCATTTCCATCAGCCCGAAGCTTTTCTCCCTCTGGGACGCCGCCTGATGGTCATTCCGGTTCCGGATGAATCAGTTCAGAGTG
This sequence comes from Faecalibacterium sp. BIOML-A4, assembly GCF_009679665.1. Lineage (NCBI taxonomy): Bacteria > Bacillati > Bacillota > Clostridia > Eubacteriales > Oscillospiraceae > Faecalibacterium > Faecalibacterium sp. BIOML-A4. The sequence goes on from NZ_WKZG01000034.1 coordinate 1,070, forward strand.
ATGCAGAAAAGGCTGTAAACAAGCCCCCGGTGGAACATGACCGCTAAGACGATTTTCTGCACAGGAGGTGGTAACGATGCAGGAAGAAATCGAGCATAAGACGGTCAACCTTGCCATCTCGACCACAAAGCTGTCCGCCCGGACTGTCCTGCGGGCAGTTAAAGCGGCGTTTCGGCTGTACCAGTCCAAAACATCCCAAGGTAAGCAAAGTGTCCGCACCCTATTGCGGCAGAACCGGGGCGTGTCCAGCGTGGAGATCAGCAAGACCGGCATCCGTGGGCTGGAACGCTATGCCAAAAAGTACGGCATCGACTACGCTATCCGCAAGGACAATTCCGAGGTGCCGCCCCGGTATCTGGTCTTTTTCAAAGCCCCGGATGCAGAAGCCTTTCACTCGGCGTTCAAGGAATATTCGGCATCTTTGCTGAACAAGGACAAGCGCCCCTCGGTACTGGCACGGTTGCAGGAACTGGTGCAGGCAGCGGCAGAACTCCCCGGCAAAGTCCGGCACAAGGAACAGGAGCGTGGACTGTGACCACGAAAAAGCTGACAAAGCTGCTGGCACTGTATCTGCCCTATATTTTGCTGGGGCTGGTGGCAACCAACTTTGGCGAAGCGTGGCGACTTGCCGAGGGCAAGGAACTGGGGGATAAGATCATGTCCATGATGGGAACCATCCCAGTGGCGTTTGCAAATCCTCTGCCCAGTCTGCACACTCTGGATTTGCTGGTGGGCTTGTGCTGCGGTGCAGGGTTACGGCTGGTGGTCTATCTGCGTGGCAAAAACGCAAAGAAGTACCGTCATGGCATGGAGTACGGCTCTGCCCGGTGGGGCACCCCCAAGGACATTGAGCCGTTCATGGCTCCCAAGTTTGCCGACAACATCATCCTGACCAAAACGGAACGGCTGATGATGAGCAACCGCCCGCCTGACCCCAAGAACGCCCGGAACAAAAACGTGCTGGTGGTCGGCGGCTCCGGCTCTGGCAAAACGAGATTTTGGCTGAAACCCAACCTCCTGCAATGCCATAGTTCCTATGTCGTAACCGATCCGAAAGGTACAATCGTGCTTGAATGTGGGCAGGCCATGCTGAAAAATGGTTATAAGGTAAAAGTTCTGAACACCATAAACTTCAAAAAGTCCATGCACTACAACCCCTTCGCCTATGTCCACAGCGAAAAGGACATTCTGAAACTGGTCACAACCCTGATGACCAACACCAAGGGTGAAGGGTCCGGCGGGGACCCATTCTGGGAAAAATCGGAGCGTCTTTTGCTCACTGCTCTGATTGCCTATCTGCACTATGAAGCCCCGGTGGAGGAGCAAAACTTCGCTACCCTGCTGGAGATGCTGAACACCATGCAGGTGCTGGAGGACGATGAAGAATACCAGAACCCGGTGGATCTGCTGTTTGAAGAACTGGCAAAAAAGAAACCCAACAGCTTTGCCGGGCGGCAGTACAAACTTTACAAGCTGGCTGCCGGTGATATATGCTCTAAGTGACTTCTTAATCATGATTTTGTCATGGTTAGTGAAGCAATCACTTAGAGCATTTTTGTTTCAGGAGGTACAGCCATGAGAAATGAAAAAATTACCCCACTGTACGAGCGCCTGAGCCGGGACGACGAGTTACAGGGCGAGAGCAATTCCATATCCAACCAAAAACAGATGTTAGAGGATTTTGCCCGCCGGAATGGGCTGCCAAACCCTACGCACTTTACAGATGATGGTATCTCAGGCACCCGTTTTGACCGCCCCGGATTTTTGGCGATGATGGAGGAAGTGGAGGCAGGGCGTGTAGAGGCAATCGTCATCAAGGACATGAGCCGGTTGGGGCGCGACTATCTGAAGGTCGGTCAGGTCATGGAGGTTTTGCGGCAACGCGGTGTTCGTCTGATCGCCATCAACGACGGTGTGGACAGTCTGAAAGGCGATGACGATTTTACCCCATTCCGCAACATCATGAATGAATTTTACGCCCGTGATACCAGCAGGAAAATCCGTTCTGTGTTTAAGGCAAAAGGTATGAGCGGCAAGCACCTGACCGGCACTGTGATTTACGGCTACTTATGGGACGAAAAACGGGAGCATTGGCTGGTAGATGAGGAAGCCGCCGAAGTGGTACGCCGTATCTTCTCCCTCACGCTGGAGGGATATGGGCCTTATCAGATTGCCTGCAAATTATCCGCAGATCGGATTGAAATTCCCGTCGTACACCTTGCCCGCTTCAACGAGGGTGTGAACCGTTCAAAGCCGGTCAAAGACCCCTATGGATGGGGATCATCTACCATCGTGAACATTTTGAAAAAACGAGAGTATTTGGGGCACACCATCAATTTCAAGACCCGCAAGCACTTTAAGGACAAGAAAAGCCACTATGTTTCTGAGGACGAGTGGACGATCTTTGAGAATACCCATGAAGCCATTATCGACCAGCAGACCTTTGATCTGGTGCAGAAAATCCGCAGCAATGTACGGCGTTATCCAAACGGCTGGGGCGAAGCAGCTCCCCTCACAGGCTTACTCTATTGTGCCGATTGTGGCGGCAAGATGTATGTCCACCGCACCAACAATGGCAAGCGGATTTCTCAATATACCTGTTCCAATTATACCAAAGTTCCGTGTGGGACACTATGCCTTACACAACACCGTATCAATGAGAGTGCTGTTCTGACATTGGTTTCCGACACACTCCGGGCTATCGCTGAATATTCGAGAAATGACCGGACGGAATTTATTCACACTGTTCAGGAGACGCAGGTTGCTCAACAGAGTGCCGATATATCGAAAAAGCGCAGGCATCTGGCTACTGCCCAAAAGAGAGCCGGAGAACTGGAAAAACTGATTTGCAAAATCTATGAGGATAACGCCCTCGGCAAGCTGCCGGATACACGATATAAGGCGCTTGATGCACAGTATGCCAAAGAGCAGGACGCACTTGAGATTGAAATTGCGGAGTTGGAAAAGGCTGTTACCGGCTATGAGCAGAGCCAGAAATCAGCAGAGAAATTTATAGCCCTGATTGATAAGTACGAGAATTTTGACACGCTGACAAATACCATGCTCAACGAGTTTGTAGAGAAAATCCTTGTCCATGAACGCTCCCGAAAAGGCAGTCAGGATACCACGCAGGAAATTGAAATCTACTTTAATTTTTTAGGACGCTATATTCCACCATCCTTACAGCCGGTTCCTTTAACCCCAGAGGAACAGGAAGAATTGCGGAAAAGAGAAGAACGCAAGGACAGGCTCCATCAGAACTATTTGAAGCGGAAAGCCAGCGGCGCACAGAAACGGTATGAGGACAAAATCAAGGCGAAGAAAAAAGCGGAAATGGACGCTAAGAAAGCCCTGATCCGGGCTGAGGATATGAAAAAAGGTGTTTTTTCTACTATCGGGCAGCTACCAAAAGAAGAACCGCGCAAAGGCAGCATAGCAGCCAGCGCAGCAGTCTAATCATCACGGAGCAAAGGAGCATGAATATGAGTAAGTTGACTTACATTCGTTGTGGAGATTATGATATACCCAACCTAAAACTTTCTGAACAGCCGGAAACTTCTATCGGCAAGTACGGCAGGATGCGAAAGTCCTACCTGAAGGAACACCGTCCTATTCTCTACAACCAACTGCTGATGAGCGAGAAACTGTATCCGCACCTGTTAGAGATTGATTGGACAGCGCAGGAGCGCGTGGACACCATGTTGCCTCACATGATGGAGGCTGCGGGTGTCACTGAGGAACTGAAAGCCTGTGATCCTATGCGCTGGGTAGGACTGATGAACACATTAACGGCACAGATTGAGGAAATTTTAATCAGGGAACTGATTTGCAGTTGAATGGGAGGTGTGGGAAATGCTGACCTTTGAAAAGGTTCTGGAAGTGTTTCAGGCATATCTGGATGATGATCCTCTGTATGAGGTGGTGCAGACCAGCCACGGTTATACATTGATGGCATGGGAACCTCACCGGAATGACTGGTACAGCGCCGAAATACAGAAAACTCCGGAGGATTTGCGAAACGCCTTGCTGGATACATACGCCAACTTTCTGGAAGATAAGATTACCGGAAATGACCGCGATCTGACTGTGACAGAAACCGGAGAAATCCAGCAGAGGTGCCGGGAACTTTGGGAAAAGTGCCGGGAAACTTGATATAGAAACGCCAGAAGGAGGCCGCGATTATGCGTCCTCCTTCTGCTTCGCAGTCTGTTCCATTTTGAGCGCCCCGTCTATGGCACCTTCGATAATCGGCAGGTATTCTTCAGGGCAAAGCTTCAGCTTGTGGCTGACTCGTTGCCGCTGTTCGCTTTCTTCCCGCATGATCTCCGGGTTAAAATACCGTTCCACGGGAAGTCCGCAGACCTTAATCAACTGGATCATCACAGGCAGGCTCGGAATCGCACCTTGATTCTCAATGTTGGCAAGATACCGCCATTCAATCCCAACCATTTCTGCCAATGTTTTTCGTGCCAGACGCTTTGCCTCTCGTGCGGCTTTGACATCTGCGCCGAAGGTTTCAAAACCGGGACAATCTTCAACTTTCGCCATATAACATCACCCAGTTACATTGTATAATTCATACTTTGCCTGTGGAATGTTGCTATATGCAGGTTGGTTGAAGTTTATAATTCACATTCCGTTTCTTGCATTGTTCGAGAAAGAGAACTATAATGTACTCTGTGGAGGTGCGAAATGGACTATATGACATTGAAAGAGGCCGCCGAGAAATGGGGCGTGACACCTCGTAGGGTAAATTATTATTGTGCCGGTGGGCGTATCCCCGGCGCTGTGAAAATGGCCGGTGTTTGGCTGCTCCCTAAAACTGCGGAGAAGCCGCTTGATGGCCGGACAAAACAAGGAAAGGAACTACGCCATGAATAAAATTTTGATTATAGATGATGACAGAGAACTGTGCGCTTTGATTAAACGCAGCGTACAATCGGAACATATAGAAGCCGATTTTTGTAATACCGGAAAAGAGGGCTTGCAGAAATTAAAAGAGCAGGAGTATCAGCTTGTGGTGCTGGATGTGATGATGCCCGGTATGGATGGCTTTGAAACGCTGGAAGAAATCCGCAAAGAGAACAGCCTGCCGATTTTGATGTTTACATCCAAAAATGACAGCATTTCTAAAGTGCGGGGCTTACGGGCCGGGGCGGACGATTATCTGACAAAACCGTTTGATATGGACGAACTGATTGCCCGTATTGCGTCCCTCATTCGCCGCTACACCCGCTTTAATCATCAAGCCGGAGCTGTGCAAAAACTGGATTTTGATGGATTGCAAATTGACCTTGAAAATCGTTCTGTTACGACGGAAAATGGCACTTTTGAACTTCCACCAAAGGAATTTGATCTGCTCCTGTACTGCGCAAAGCATCAAGGAAAAATTTTGACAAAACAGCAGATTTATGAGGAAGTTTGGGGCGAAGAATATTTCTATGATGACAGTAACATTATGGCGATTATCAGCCGGCTTCGTAAAAAATTAGAAGTCAATCCTTCAAGCCCAAAGTATATCCAAACGGTCAAAGGGATTGGCTACCGCTTTAATAAGGAGGTATAGCCAATATGGAAATCATCGTTTTCTTGTCCATTGTGATTGCTGTTGTGGCTGTGCTGACTTCCATCGTTCTCGTTCGGCGCGTAAAAAAACAAATCGCAGAAATGACCGATGTGCTGGTTGATGTGAAAAACGGAAATGGCAACCGGCGTATTCTGTCTGCAACAAATGAATTGACAGCACCTCTTGCCTATGAAATCAATGAGATTGTTGTGTCCTATGAAAGCAGACTTTCAACTGTACGGCAGACAGAAGAAACCAACCGCCAGCTTATGACGAGCCTTTCCCATGATGTTCGGACACCCCTTACCACTCTGATTGGGTATCTTGACGCTGCACACAAAGGACTGGTCACAGGAAAAGACCGGGATGATTATATTGAAACCGCCCGACGGAAAGCCCATGATCTGAAAGAATATATTGATGTGCTCTTTGACTGGTTCAAGTTAAATTCCAATGAGTTTGCTTTGGAAATCCAGAGCGTTGAGGCCGCAGAGCTGACAAGAAATATCCTGATTGACTGGATACCGATTTTTGAGGATAAACAGGTTGATTATGACATTGATATTCCCGAACAGCCTGTCCGGGTAAGATTGGATATGGACAGCTATATGAGGATCGTCAACAATCTCATTCAAAATGTAATCGCTCACAGCCATGCAGACAAAATCAAAATTGTCCTGTCAAAGAAGGAAAATAACATGGAGCTGCTGCTGGCGGATAATGGAGTAGGAATTGAGAAAGACGATTTGAAACACATATTTGAACGGCTTTATAAGTGTGATAAAGGACGCTCCGAAAAAGGAAGCGGACTTGGTCTTTCTATTGTCCATCAGCTTGTAGAAAAGATGGGTGGAAGCATAACAGTTGAAAGCTTTCCGGGAGAAGGAACTGAATTTATGTTGCTTTTTCCTTTGGAGATTTAAGCGGGTTCCCGTCTTTATGGCGGGAACCTTTGTCATTTTTGCCGGATTTCAAATTGCAAGGTTAATGCAAGGTTGCGGCAAGGTTAATGCAAGGTTGGCGTGATAGAATACCTTACAGAACAGGAGGTTTTGAATATGGATACAAATTACATCATTGAAACAAAAAATCTGACGAAGCAATATGGCTCACAAAAGAGTGTGGCTGACTTAAATATCCATGTGAAGCGTGGGAGAATTTATGGTCTGCTGGGCAGAAACGGAGCCGGAAAAACCACTACCATGAAAATGCTGTTGGGCTTAACGAAGCCGACTTCCGGGGAGGTCAAAATCTGGGGGAAACCCTTGCAGGGGAATGAAAAGAAATTGCTGCCCCGTATTGGTAGCTTGATTGAGTCTCCCGGCTTTTATCCCAATCTGACCGGCACAGAGAACCTGCGTATCTTTGCTACCCTGCGGGGCGTACCAAACAATCATGCCATCAAAGATGCTCTGGATCTGGTAGGACTGCCTTACAAAGATAAAAAGCTCTTTTCACAGTATTCTCTTGGTATGAAGCAGCGGCTTGCCATCGCCCTTGCCGTTATGCACGATCCAGAACTTTTAATTTTGGATGAGCCGATCAACGGTCTCGATCCTATCGGTATTGCAGAAGTACGCTCCTTTATTCGGGAGCTTTGCGACGCAAGAGGAAAAACCATTTTGATTTCCAGTCACATTCTTTCGGAGATTTCCTTGCTGGCTGACGATATTGGAATTATCGACCACGGCGCATTGCTGGAAGAAGAAAGCCTTGCTGAACTGGAGCAAAAAAGCAGTAAGCATATCCGGTTTACACTCTCTGATACTGCACAGGCGGCAAGAATTTTGGAACGCAATTTCCATGAAAACCATTTTTCCATACAGGACGACCACAATCTGCGCCTGCACAACCTTGATCTGCCTGTGGGGAAAATTGTAACTGCCTTTGTAGAAAACGGATTGGAGGTATCGGAGGCGCATACCTGTGAAGAAAGTCTTGAAGATTACTTCAAGCGTGTGACAGGGGGCGAAGGAATTGCTTAAACTAATCAAATGCGAAT
>NZ_WKZG01000035.1:0-4155 GCF_009679665.1 Faecalibacterium sp. BIOML-A4
AGGAACTGCGTTCGGTGTGAACGGTGACCATGAGCAGGAGCTTTGCCTTTTCACATGTTTTGCTCTGCAAAATCTTCAACGTGCATTGCGGTTCGACTTCTGAAATTTTCAGTGTTGCACGGAAAGGGCGAAAGCAAGTATCGACCTGTGGCCACAAATTTTCAATGCTTGAAAAATTGCTGTCCACTCAGTCATCCTTGTTGGGGAGTGCCTTCCCCAAACCCTGCTCTAGCTTCGCACCGTTGGTGCGAATGCGGCGTGTCGCATTACATAGCCCTCTCCATCCCGGAACGGGCATTTATCATTTTCACAGGAGGTCGAATATGGCTGAAATGAAAAGTCCGAACGTACACGCAAAGAAGAACCGCAATGATACGCCGCGAAAACGAAAGACACACATCATCAAAGTCCGAGTGACCGCAGAAGAAAAACTGCGGATCGCATACGCCTGCAAAAAACTCCACCTCACCCAATCCGAACTCGTCCGCCGCGTCCTGTACGGCGTGAACGTCAAGCACACCGTTGTGGTGGCGCAGGGCGGCGAGGATGCACTGGCGGCGCTTGCCGCCTTGTCTGCCCAGTGCAGCAAGGTGGGAAGCAACCTCAACCAGCTTGCACGGCACTTTAACTCCGGCGGCAAAGACACCGAGCAGCTCCGGGCGCAAATACTGGAGGAACTGTCCGCGCTCACGAACTTTCGGCTGAAAGCCGAAGAAACGGTTGGTGAACTGTATGGCAACCATCAAGCATTTGACCTCGAAAAACTCTAACTATGCCGCCGCCGAAAGCTATCTCACCTTTCAGCACAACGAGTACACCGGTCTGCCCATTCTGGACGAGAAAGGCAGACCCAAGCTGCGGGATTCGTACCTGCTCGACACCCTTGAGTGCGGCGAATCTTCGTTTGCTATGGCCTGCCTGATTGCCAACCGCAAGTACGGCAAGAACGGCGGGCGGGAGGACGTGAAGACCCATCACTACATTGTGAGCTTCGACCCGAAGGACGCAGTGGAGAACGGCCTGACCATGGAATGGGCGCAAGCCCTTGGCTTGCAGTTCTGCAAGGACAACTTCCCCGGTCATCCCGCCATCGTCTGCACCCACCCGGACGGTCACAACAGTGCGGGAAACATCCACGTCCACATCGTCATCGGCAGCTTGCGTGTCCGCACCGTGGAACGGCAGCCCTTCATGGACAAGCCATGCGACTGGGAAGCGGGCAAGAAGCACCGCTGCACTTCTGCCATGCTCCGGCACCTCCGTGTCGCAGTCATGGAGATGTGCGAGCAAGCCGATCTGAACCAGATCAATCTGCTGGAAGCCCAAGGCGACCATGTTTCGGAGCGCGAGTATTGGGCGCAGCGGCGCGGACAACGCCGTCTCGACCATGCCAACGCCAAACTTGCCGCCGAAGGGCAGCAGCCCACCCAGACCGTCTACCAGACCGAGCTGGACAAACTGCGAAAGCAGATCTACTCCGTGCTGAACAAGACCACCACCTTCGAGGAATTTTCTGCATTGCTCATGCAGGAATACGGCATCGCCGTGAATGAGAGCCGAGGCCGGTTGAGCTACTGCCCGCCCGGTCGGACAAAGTTCATCACTGCCAAGAAACTGAGCAAGAAACTGGAAAAAGAGCAGGTGCTGACCGCCCTCTCCCAGAACATCAAGCTTGCCGCCATCATCCAGCCCAGCAGCGAGAAGAAGCCGGATAAGATCAGGAAACTGGTTGACATTCAGGCGAACGTTGCTGCAGGCAAGGGCATCGGCTATGAGCGTTGGGCGAAAAAGTTCAACCTCAAACGCTGGTCGCAGACCTTGTGTCTCCTGCAGGAGAAAAAGCTGCTCAGCGAAGATGCCCTGCACCAGCGCATTGCCGAACTGCAAACCCAGCACGACGATGCACTGGCGGTGGTCAAAGACTTGGATGCCCGCGTGGTCTCCCTCAAGGAGCTGCGCGGGCATCTTGTGGTCTATCGGCAGTACAAGCCTCTTGCACAGAAGCTCCAGACTGTGCGGAATCCCGCCAAGTTCAAAGAGCAGCACCGTGCAGAGCTTGCTGTGTACGAGGCCGCTTGCGCCTATTTCAAGGCCAACGGGCTCAGGACGCTGCCGGACCTCAAAAAGCTGGATGCCGAATACCAGACCCTTTCCTCGGAGAAAAACAGGTTCTACACCCGCTACAAGAAAGCGCAGATCGAACTGCGTGAACTCCGCACCGCACAACAGAACGTGGAAGCCTTCTTCCGCAAGGAGGAGCGCGGCCACGCCGTACCGCAGCAGGAGGTCAAATGAACAACACTCTGACGGATCGATGTGTGAATAAACCCAACCTCACCCACGCCCCTCACCGGGCTTCGTCCTTTCGCCTGTACCCCACCCATTGGGACGGAGGGTAGCACCTCTGTCTTTTCGGACGTAAAAAACGCTATCTCGACCCGGCAGGCAGCGGAGCTATACGGCTTCGCCGTAAACCGGAACGGTATGATGTGCTGCCCCTTCCACGGGGATAAACACCCCAGCATGAAGGTGGACAGCCGTTTCCACTGTTTCGCCTGTCAGGCAGATGGCGATGTGATCGATTTTGTCGGCAGACTTTTTCAACTTTCTCCCTACAAGGCTGTGGAAAAGTTGAAGGATGACTTCGGCATGGCACTTGCCGACGGCAAGGTGCGGCTTGCTCCCCGCAGACCGCCCACCGTCCGGCAGCAGCTGCTGGACTATTACCGCTGTCTGCAGCGTTGGCGGGTCCGATACTCACCGCAGTCACCCACAGAAGAACTTCACCCCTGCTTTCTTGAAGCGATAAAGAACCTTGACATCGTTGAATATTATCTGGACTGTTCGGTGCTCCCGGACCCGCAGACCGAAAACGAGCTACGGAAGTATTGGGAGGGATTGCATGAGCGACTGGAAAAAGAGGAACGAAGATTGGCGTGATGAGGACGAACTGGAAGAAGAGGAAGAATGCGAATGCCCTTGGGTAGACAGTAAGGGCAAAGTGCGTGAAACCGCTTACTGCCAGTACCTTTTAGAGAAACACCCCATGATGTGCCTGAAACAGAAGCTGTTCGACCAGAACGGCGAGGTAGACGAGGACGCACTGCTCTACGAAGTCCACAGCGACCTCCGTGACTTTGTGCTCGACAACCTTGCCAAGAAGGAAAAGCAGGTTCTGGACGCACTCCGTATCGAAACCTATACCCCTGAATGGAAACCCCAGCTTGACCGCATCCATCTCCAGAACGGAACCTACTTTCTGGACGAGCGGGGATTTGTGCCGGAAAAGGAACTCTGCCTGAACCGGCTCCCCGTGGAATACCAGCCCGATGCCCCCGCACCGACCAAGTGGCTGGAATTTCTGGACGGTCTGCTCATCCCGGAGGACATTCTGACCTTGCAGGAATATCTCGGCTATCTCCTGATCCCGTCTACCAAGGCGCAGAAGATGCTGGTCATGACCGGCAAGGGCGGCGAGGGAAAATCCCGCATCGGCTTGCTGCTGAAGAAGCTGTTCGGGGAAGCCTCTCACTCCGAATCCATCCTCCGCATCGAAACGAACCGCTTTGCCAGTGCAAATCTGGAGTACAAGTTGGTCATGGTCGATGACGACCTGAACATGGTGGCTTTGCCCGAAACACGGAACATCAAGTCCATCGTCACCGCCGAGGACCGTTTGTGCATCGAGCGGAAAAACAAGCAGGCTGTCCAAGGCCTGCTGTACGTTCGTTTCATCTGCTTCGGCAATGGCAACCTTGTGGCCGCTCACGATGACAGCGACGGCTTCTGGCGCAGACAGATCCTCATCACGGTGAAAGACCGTGACCCTGCCCGGGTGGATAATCCCTTCCTCATCGAAGAGTTGTCCGAGGAGCGTCCCGGCATCCTGCTGTGGATGCTGGAGGGGCTGCACCGTCTGATGGCGAACCGCTATCAGTTCACCATCAGCGAGCGCTCCATCCAGAACCTTGAAGCAGCTATGGCGGACAGCGACAACCTGACCCAGTTCATGCAGGCCAGTGCGTATGTCCGCTTCAAGCCCGACACCGAGGAACGCTCCACCTATCTCTACCGCGCCTACACCAAGTGGTGCGAGGATAATCTGGAATCGCCTGTTCCGCAAAAGAAGTTCAGCCAGTTCCTGCTGAAAAATGC
>NZ_WKZG01000036.1:0-3960 GCF_009679665.1 Faecalibacterium sp. BIOML-A4
AGGTCGATGGCGAATACGTCCAGAAAATCCAGATTTTCTACCGCTTTATCGGCCCATTGGATGCCATCGAGTAACAATGTCAGAAAAGTCACCTCCGAGAACTATCCTACAGATTCCGGACGGGAGGGAGAACTGATCTTCCGCCTTGTCTACCAGCAAGCGGGCTGCAAAAAGCCCTTCTCCCGCCTGTGGCTGTCCAGCATGGAGGAAAATGCTATCCGGGAGGGGTTCGCCCACCTGAAACCATCAACAGAATACGATGCGCTGTACAACGCAGCACTCTGCCGGGAACGCGCCGACTGGATGGTTGGCATCAATGCGTCCCGGCTTTTTTCTTGCCTGTACGGTCAACCGCTGGCGGTGGGGCGTGTTATGACCCCGGTGCTTGCCATGACGGTGGTGCGGGAAGCTGCCATTGCCGCCTTTGTGCCGGAGAAATTCTACACGGTTGCCCTGACCCTTGCGGACGGCGGCACCGCATCCAGCAAGCGGTTTGCCCAGAAAGCGGATGCCGAACTGCTGCTTTCCAAATGCCGAAAGGAGGGGCGTATCACGGTACAGAAGATGGAACGCAAGGAGAAATCCGAAAGCCCGCCGCAGCTCTATGACCTTACCGCATTGCAGCGGGATGCAAACCGTCTGTTGGGATTTACGGCGCAGCAGACCTTGGATTATGCCCAAAGTCTTTACGAAAAACGGCTCATCACCTACCCCCGCACGGACAGCCGCTTTTTGACGGAGGATATGGCGGCATCCCTTCCGGGGCTGGTGACGGACACGGGCAGGGCGTTTGCCGTGGAGGAGCCGATTCCCATCCATGTGCAGCAGGTCATCGATGGCAGCAAAGTCACCGACCACCATGCGCTGCTGCCTACGAAAAGCATGGCAAAAGCAGACCTTGCCGCCCTCCCTGCCGGGGAGCGGAATGTCGTGCGGCTGATTGTCGCACGGCTGCTCTGTGCCGTAGGTGAACCGCACCGCTATGCAGAAACCACGCTCACTACCATCTGTGCCGGGGAGGAGTTCTCCGCAAAGGGCAAGGTGGTGCTGTCCGAGGGATGGAAAACCATGGAGCGGAAAATGCTGGGCGAACTGATTGGCAAGCAGAAAGAACCGGCTGTTCTGCCGGATGTACAGGAGCAGAGCCAGTGCAGCGTTGCCGGTGCCGAACTGAAAGAGGGGCAAACGTCCCCGCCGAAGCATTTCACCGAGGACCTTCTACTTCATGCGATGGAAACCGCCAGTGCAGACAGTATGCCGGAGGGCGTGGAGCGTCAAGGCATCGGCACTCCAGCAACCAGAGCTGCCACCATCGAAAAGCTGGTGCAGAAGGGCTTTCTGGAGCGCAAGGGCACCAAGAAAACCAAGGTGCTGCTGCCCACCGACAAGGGCAAAGCCCTTATTACGGTGATGCCCGAAGAAATCCAATCCCCGGAAATGACCGCCGATTGGGAAACAAAGCTGCTGCAAATCGAACGCAGTGAAATGGAACCGGAAACTTTTATGACTGAAATCAAAGAAATGATCTCCTCGCTGGTAACGACCACCGAGGCTGCGAAAGGAGCGAATGCGCTTATGAAAAACAAAATCATTGGTGTCTGTCCGAACTGTGGGAAGTCTGTCGTGGAGCGCGAAAAGGGCTGGTTCTGCGAGAACCGGGAGTGCCGCTTCGTGCTGTGGAAGGACAATGCGTTCTTCAAGCGTCTGAGCAAGCGGCTGGACGCTCATGTGGCGGACAAGCTGCTGCGGGATGGTCGGGTCCGGCTGAAGGACTGCAAGAGTGCCAAGGGCAAGACCTACAATGCCACTGTGCTGCTGTCCTGTGAAGCTGATGGCCGCAGCAAGTTTTCGCTGGAATTTGAAGGTGGGTGCTGATGGAGCAGATAAAAGAAGCGGTCTACCTTATCAACGATGAACGCTATCTGCATCTCAGGGAAAACGGTGCAGGGGTCGGCTTTGCCACTTATAACAAGGTAACTGGCGAGCCGCTGGAAAGTGGGCAGATCTCGGAAAAGAATCTGCCGCCAGATGGACAAAACACCATCCCTGCCGCCCGGAACTGGTATCTGTTTGAACTTTCGGACGATGACCGTAAGGTCATCCAACAGGAAAGCGTAAAGATCCTCGAAAACATCCCGCAGGCGGGCATCGGCAGGCGGCGCATCTGGGAGCCGGAAACGCTGCCGAAGGATATTCGTCTCATCAACAGCCACTATGACGACCTCTATCGCATTCCCGATGGCGGAGTGATTCAGGTGGATTACCCGGATGGGCGCAGTTTTACGGCACGGGTGGAACATCTGGATGATTATCACTTTGACATGGGCGGTCTGGGCAATGTGTTCCACATCTGCCAGTTTGCCGAGGTCATGGAGCGGAACCATGCAGACTTCTACCCCGAAATTCAGACACAGGACGAGCAGGCCGCATGGGAACTGGGTGGCAAAGGTTATCTTGCCATCCAGTCCTGTGAGGATGGATGGGACTACACCATTTACCACAGCGATTTTTCCGTGATGGACGGCGGGCAGTTGGATGCCCCGGAACTGACTATTCAGGAAGCCCGTGAGCAGATTCTGGAAACTCACCACATGGAAAAGGGGCGGCGGCTGTTGCAGGACTACGATGCAGTCATAGACAAAGTTGCGGAAACCGAGGAACTGAGTGCAGATCACCGCCCTTCCACATTGGAAAAGCTGGCAGCACTGGCAAGTGATACGTCTGCGCCAAAATCCTCTGCACGTTCTGCGCCAGAACTGTGAGGTGGACGATGCAGCAAAAATGGAACCAGAATTTTGACGGCGAACCCATGACGGACATCCCGCAGAAATTCCTGAACGCAGGGTGCAATGTTTATATGGTGATGCAGCTGCGACATGACGAAAAAATCTTCGATGAAAGATTTGCTTCCATGCGGGAACTGCATCGTCGGGGCAAAACGCCAGACCCGGAGCATTACGAAGTCACTTACTATGCCGATCTGCCCTCCATGTGGCAGGATGTGCCGAACAACGTGGTTCTGGAAGAACTGTTTCAGGTGTTCAACCTCTCCCGTCCGCAGGATTTTGAGGGACACAGCCTGTCGGTCAGCGATGTGATCGCACTCAAACGCAATGGAGAAGTATCAGTGCATTATGTGGACAGCATCGGCTTCAAAGATTTACAGGGTTTTCTGGATAAAGAGCAGGAGCGCCCTTCGGTGCTGATGAATCTCAAGGAAAAGTGCGATGCCCCGGAGTGCAATCCCAGCGGATGTAAAAAAGAAAGGAGCGGCCATGAACTTTAACCATGAAGAACTCCTGCTGATGATGCTCTACAACACCGGCACCCGGATGGGACTTATCCACGAACTGCGGCTGATGCAGTGCTACCTGATGCCCGATGAAACCGCCCTGCGGGAGTTGTCGGAAGGTGTTATCGAAAAGCTGAAACTGCTGACCGATGCGGAGTTTGGCGAGTTGGAATTTCCCCCGGACTGATTATTGCCGCCTGCGGGCGGCGTACATAAAGTATTTTGTTCTTCCAAAAGATATGCTATAATCAAATTAGACAAAATTCTTCTCTTCAAGCGATTTCTCCGCAATTTTCCTGTGGCTCTGCTCGTATCAAAAATAAGGGACCGATTTTTAATTGTCAGAACGGAGGAACCATTATGGCAATCTTTGAAAAGACCATCCGAAACAAAAACTTTGACAAGCTGCTTCGGAAGCTGGAACAGGAGATCCCGGACAGCAGCTGGTCGGCCGATCTGGAAGCAGGCAGTGACTTCAAAGAAGGCGACGCCCGGTGCAGTGTCCGTGTGTTTGAGCGGTACAGCATGATAGGCGGCAACCGCCTGAGCCTGACGCTGACCCTGTTCCAGAACGGAGACAGTCCGATCCGCCTGTCTGCCATCACCGCAGGCGGCAGTCAGGCGGTGTTCTTCAAGGTGAACACCCTTGGAGAAGAATCTTTTCTGGA
>NZ_WKZG01000037.1:0-1923 GCF_009679665.1 Faecalibacterium sp. BIOML-A4
AGTCGGCCAAAAAACAAATGAATTATGTATTTCTGCCACTGATTGCAACGGCATATCGGTGACAGAAAGATCGTTTAAAGCGATTCTTCGCGGTTTGGGGTGGTAGAAATCGTTTTGTAGTTGGACTTTTTCTGCTGAAGCTGCTCCAGCTGTTTCAGCACCGATTCCTTCTCCGGGGGCTTGCCGCCCGGTGTGGAAAGCTGCTGCTTATTCAGCACCATGTCGATATACTTGCGGATATTTTTCAGGGCAGAGACATCCGGCTGCAAGGTTTCCAGTTTGGTACGCAGTTCTGCGCTGCCGGATTGCAGCGCAGAAAATTCGGCATCCAATGCCGAAAAATCTACCGCTGTGCTGCCGTTCAGTTTCATCAGAGTGCGGACAGCTTTATTAAAGGTGTCCAGCTCCTCTTTGTGCTGGGCGGCATAAGCGTCCTTGGTCAACTTGAAGTTCTTCTTGATAAAGGTGTCGTGGATGGGCTTCAGCTTGGCATGGGCGGCGGCAGCATCCTTGATCTGGGCGATTGCCCGCATACGGTTTTCGTTCTGCTTCAACTGCCTACGGAGAGGGGCGGCGGTCTGGTTCAGGTTAGAAATTGCGGTATCCAGATCCTCGATGGTGTTCAGAGAATGGGCTTTCAGATAGTCCACCGCCCGTTTGACTTCCTCAAAGTCTCGGACAGTGCATTTCAGTTTTGCCTTGCCAGACCAATCGCTGCGCTGCTCGTTGCGGAGGTTGAAGTAATCCACCAGCAGGTCGGACAGCATTGGCTCCTTGGCTTGTTCCAGTGCATCCAAAAGAATCTGCTTCTTTTCATTCAGGTCTGCGATCCAGCGTTGCAGCCCACGAATCGCACTGCGGATGGACTGCATCAGGCTATTGGCGGCGCGAATATCCCGGTTCAGGTTGCCGAGAAAAGTTTCCACTCCACGCTTTTCCATCTGGTGTGCGGCGGGACCGAGATGCACGGTCGGTATCTGCTGGATGCCCTGTCGCTCAAAGGAGCGCAGGTCAACACGTTCCGGGCGGCCAGCCGCTTCCAAATAGCGGTTGGTAATGGTCTCCCAGCCATGCCGCCAGACCTCGGCATACTTCTGGTCGTTCCAGTCCACCGTGTTTTCCTTGTGGCACTTCCAGTTGCCGGAAGCGAGCCGGATGCGCTCACCGTTCTCGTCAAGGTCGTACACCTTTCTGGCTTTCGGGAGCCACTTGCCGTGTTCATCTATTGCCCGGAGCGTCAGCAGAATGTGAGCGTGTGGGTTTCCATCTCCCTTGTCGTGGATGGCAAAGTCGGCAATCATCCCTTTGGAAACAAACTGCTCCTGACAAAACTCTTTTATCATGGACAAATACTGCTCCTTCGGCACCTCCACCGGGAACGCCAGCACGATGCGCCGGGCAAGCTGGGAGTTCCACTGGTTCTCCACAGCTTCTACGGCGTTCCAGAGGGTCGCCCGGTCTGCATATCCGGGCGGCGCATAGGATGGCAGCATGATCTCAGCGTGGACAAGCTCTTTCTTCTTGTTGTAGAATTTTGTTCTCTGGTCGTACTCGCTGAACAGCCGTTCGCCGCTTTGGTAAGCGGCCCCGGCAACAGCGGACTGCCCTTGGCTGCGCTTGACGATGGTAATTTTGAAATGCGGACACGGAATAGGCATCACCCCCAAACAAAAAGACCGCCCAGCAAGATTGCTCTTGGTGAACGGTCTGGAATTGTATTCGGTTTTGCTCGCCGCCTTAGAACGGAGTGCCATGCGCTTCGATCTCAGGCGGGAGCCGCAAAAGGATAGCTGCAAAGCAGCGCAAGGAAAATGCAGTTTTCCTTGGGATGGAATCGGGCTGGCGCACAAACGCCAGCTTCGATTTCATCGAGCCGTCTGCAAGACCGCAATTTCACCGGAACGGTGTATAATTGCGCCCTAT
>NZ_WKZG01000038.1:0-1678 GCF_009679665.1 Faecalibacterium sp. BIOML-A4
CCCTGCTTGCTACAATTGTGTTGGTTCTGAAAGGTTCACAGCCAGTGAGCTATACAGACGCCCAAACCTAAGCTACAATTGAGATGTGCAGAGAGAACGCTGCCCTGCTTGAGCTACCACGCTCGGAATCGCAAACTGTTCTCCGCCATCTCCATTGCAGCGTTCGATTGACGCAGGTTGAGTTATCAGCGACTCTTGTCACTGTACATTCGTGTCACAAAGCAAGCTGAATCGGTGATGGGCATCAGGCGGAACAAGCACAAAAAGGAGGCCGGAAAAATGAAGTCAATGGAAATCACAGCCGTAGGTATTGATGTTTCTAAGAGCAAAAGCACAGTTGCTATTCGCAGGCCAGGTGGAGTAATTGTTGCACGTCCATTTGACATATCTCATTCTAACCATGATCTTGAGAAACTGGTCTCCATACTGAAAACGACAGGAGGAGATATCCGCGTTGTAATGGAACACACAAGCAACTATTGGAAGCCAATTGCATTAACGCTGAAGGAAGCAGGCTTTTACGTTTCTGTTGTAAATGCCATGTTGATTCACGATTTCAGTGACAATTCCATCCGAAAATTGAAAACAGACCGTGCGGACTCCTTGAAAATCGCCAACTATGCACTGACGTTTTGGAATGAGCTCCCACCCTTCAATGATGAGGACGAAACCAGACTTGTGTTGAGAGAGCAGTCACGAATGTATGAAAGATTGGCTTCGACAGCAACATCCCTTCGCAATGGCCTGATTGCACTGGCAGATCAGACGTTCCCTTCGATTGATCAGGCTTTTGGACACGCAATCAAGAATGCGGATGGTCATGAAAAGTGGGTCGATTTCTTTTCAATTTATTGGCACAGAGACTGTGTACTCAGACTTTCCATTGAAAAATTCACAGAATCTTACCGCAAATGGTGTTTGCGGAGAAATTATAAATTTCGTACGAATACAGCGCACAAGTTGTATGCTCTGGCACAGGATGCCGTTCCTACTCTCCCGAAAAACAACGGAACAAAGGCTTTAGTATTGCAGGCTTGCAAGAGCCTGAATGCTGTATGCGAGGCGAAACAGTCTACTCAAGAAGAAATGAACCGATTGGCTTCGCTGCTTCCTGAATATGAAGTTGTCATGCAGATGGAGGGCACAGGACCCATTACAGGCCCTGCTCTAATGGCTGAGATTGGTGATGTCAGACGTTTCAAAAACAAGAAAGCTCTCGTTGCCTTTGCCGGCATTGATGCACCACCGTTCCAATCTGGAAACTTTGAATCCAAGTCACGTCACGTTTCCAAGCGCGGCTCACCTCATTTGAGGCGCGCTGTATTCCTTGTAGCAAATATTATTCTAACCTTATCCCACAAAGATAACAGCGTCTTTTGCTTTATGGACAAAAAGCGCGCTGAAGGAAAGCACTACTACGTCTACACGATTGCTGGCAGTGCGAAATTTCTGCGAATCTACTACGCACGGGTCACTGAATATTTGCGCACCCAAGAGATACCTGTTGCTGCCAGCTGTCTAAACGGTAACAGCTAACGCTATTCTTTAGTTTGAAAATTCTGCTGACAGGCTACACTTGTCGGCTTATTAAAGTTGCCGGATGCTCACTGCACCCGGCAACAATTATTTTTGTTTAAATTTTCTGCTTTTACCTCTTGACACACTTTAGCAGGTTTGC
>NZ_WKZG01000039.1:0-1660 GCF_009679665.1 Faecalibacterium sp. BIOML-A4
GCATCAAAAGAAACTTCTGCCCTCTCACTCATGGCTGTTCAACTCCTTCCACAATAGTTTTCTTCCACGGAAAAGCCGCATCCGAACCACTTCATCCGTCAGTCCAAGCGATTCGGCAATCTCCCGGTTGGTGTAGCCCATTGCCAAAAGACGTAGTGGGGCACGATACATTGGTTTCATCTGTCCGATCAGTTCTGTCAGGTGTTGGATGTTATCGGTGCTGACTACTGCATCATCCGGCACCGGGGCATCATCTGGCACGTCTGGGATTTCTTCTAATGGTTCTTCTCGCTGCTTGCGAAGCATATCGTATGCACGGCTTCTACTACAACTAACGAGATAAGCGGCGAGTTCGTGACAGTTTTCTCGATGAATTTTAGAAAAATTTTTGGCAACGTACAAAAAAAACTCTTGCAGCACATCTTCTGCCAGATATGAATCGCCCATAATTTTGTAAGCGGTATGGTAGACCAGCCGCTTGTAGGTATTATATACATCTATAAATTGTTCTTCGCTGCTCCGGTCATCCAGAACTGCCAGATACATTGCCAGCATTTTCGCCCACATCCCTCTTATCGGGAGGAATTATGTCAATTTGACACAATTCCTCTCTGCCCATTCATATAAACCACCACGGCAGTTCCAGCCACAGGTTATCCATGGCCTGTTCCTCGGTCTTTTGGGCGCGGCCTTTTGTCAGGTGGAAGTATATCGCCGTACCGATCAAAGGATGTTCCTCACCATCGGTGAAGCCATAGCGGTACAGCAGATAGGTCTGCTCCCGTTGGGTCAGCCGTTTCAGGCCATCGTACAGTTCCCGGCGCGATTCCTGCTCTTCCATAATACTCTGCGGCTGCATGGCATAAGGGTCGGCTATGGCTTCGATGCGCCGCAGCTGCTCTTCTCCCGGCAGAACATCGTTCAGCGAAACGCGCTGGTAGCAGATACCGTCCTTGTCCTCCGTTACCATCCGCTGCTCAAAAGCGGCAAAGGCATCCCGCACCATGTCCATCATGGCGTTGCGGATGGCAGGAGCCGCATAGGTCAGGAACTTCATGCCGCGCGCTGCATCGAACTTCGGCACAGCTTTCCAGAAGCCCAGATTGCCCGCCTGTTTCAAATCGTCCGTGTCAAGGTTCAGGCCGGACTGTGCCAGATCCATGCTGCGGAAAAGGTCATTTGCCACCTTGCCAATAAAGGACTTGTTGTTTTCGATCAGGCTGTCCAGTGCGGTGGCGTCCCCTTTCTGTGCCAGCGCACAAAGCCGTTCATTCGTCTGCTTCATGGGCGTTTTCCTGCTCTGCGGCAGACTGCAAGATTCCCAGCAGGCCGTTCCGCAACTGTTCCAGTGCCTCCGGCGTGGCTCCTTCCATGCCCGAAACACTGTCCAACATTGCATCCGTCAACTGCTCTGCCGTAATCGTTGGGTGCTGCACATCCTGCCCTTTGGTCAATTCGGTGAACATTTTCTCTGCCGCTTTCTTGCTCATGGCTTCCTGTTCGGCGTAATGGCTCCCGATACCCTTTTTGATTTCCTTGATTGCCGCCATGAAGTACATTTCAATGTCATCAAGGTCGCCTTGGTACACAGGCTTTCTCCGAAGGTTGATGTCTTTTGCAGCCTTGGCTGCTTCCGGGGTCTTGACCTTTGTGCGCAGCA
>NZ_WKZG01000003.1:0-205295 GCF_009679665.1 Faecalibacterium sp. BIOML-A4
CCAATCCACAGCACCCTGAAACTATTGTAGCATTCCGCTGGAGAGCGGTCTATAAATACTACTATTTTATTATACGAGGAACGCCTTATGAAAAATGCTAAAATTTCCCGCCGCAGCTTTCTGCTTGGCCTTGCCGCCTGCTCTGCCGCAGGCATTCTCACTGCCTGCAAGGGGGATGACACCCCCGCCAGCAGCGCTTCCACCTCGCCGGAAGCACCCGCTTCTTCCGTGAGCGAGCTTGAACCCATCGGGCTGTTTACCGTGGAAGATTTTCCCAAGCTGGACGGCAGCACTGCCTGCATCCCGCTGATGGCCCAGATGATGGCCGATACCACCGGCATCGATCTGGAAGTAGCCCAGAGCGGCATTTCGGTCAGCACCACGGCCTATGCGTGGGAAAACTTCGGCCTGTACCCGGATGAGGAGTACACTGCCAGGATGCTGGTGGTCTACGAAGCGCCGGACTACGTAAAGGAAGAGCTGAAAGAAGCAAACGCCCAGCTGGAACAGAAACCCATTGGCCGGGACGCACTGGTGTTCATCGTGAACGAGAACAATCCGGTCAAGAGCCTGACCCGGCAGCAGCTGAAGGATATCTATGCCGGTAAGATCACCAACTGGAAGGAAGTGGGCGGCGAGGATCTTGCCATCGTGCCCTTCCAGCGGGGCGAAGACTCCGGCAGCCAGACCCTGTTCCGCAAGCTGCTCATTCAGGGCAGCGAACTGATGGACCCGCCCACCGAGCTGGCTCCCGCTGCCATGGGTGAGCTGGTGGACAGCATCGCCGCCTACAACAACAGCGCCAATGCTATCGGCTTCTCGGTCTACTACTACATCGACCAGATGTACTCCCAGCCCGGCCTGCGTCTGCTGGCCGTGGACGGCGTGACCCCTTCCAACGACACCATCGCCAGCGAAAGCTACCCGCTGTGCAACGAGTTCTATGCCGTTCTCCATGCGGACGCTGCCGCCGACAGCCCGGAACGCCAGCTTTACGACTGGCTGGATACCGCCGCCGGACAGGACTGCATCAAAAAATCCGGCTATGTAGCGGTGGCACCCGCCACTGCAGCGAACAGTGCCGTCTGATCTTCTAGCAATTGACAGCTTTCTGCATTTCTGTTACAATATTACACATGAATGTTGAAACTTTTTTGCAAAGGAAGGCTCAATATGGACAATTCCTCCTCCCATGTGGAAAGCCGCTGGCGCACCCAGCTGCGCAACCGCATCATTCAGGCGTCCAGTCTGCTGGAAATTTTGCTCTCCGGCCTTGTGCTCATCGGCCTGCTGCTCAGCGCTGTGCCGCTCATCAAGTGGATGCCCGGCCTGCTGTTTGACGGCAACGAAGTGGAGATCCGCATTTTTCTGGAGCGGAGCCTTGACATCGTGATCGGCATCGAGTTCATCAAAATGCTGGCCAAGCACAGCCCCGGCAGCAGTCTGGAGGTTTTGCTGTATGCCATTGCCCGTCATCTGGTAGTGGGCCACGACTCCGCACTGGAAAACCTGCTCAGCGTGGGAGCCATCGCCCTGATCTTTATTGTGCGCAAGTTCTTCTTTGTGCCGGCCTTTGGTGCCCACCTGCCGGACGGCCATCCGGCACCGGATCTTTCTCCAAAGCAGAGCGGCATCCCGGCAGAGGAGTTTATCTCCCGTCTGAAAGAACGCGCCAAGGCCGAGGTGGCCGAGGCCATTCCTTCCGAAGAAGAGACTTTTGACGAGTACGATTTTGAGCAGGCCGCCCCGGAACCAAAATAACATAAACAAAAATGCCCCGCAGCACTGCCGGAAAACCAGCAGGCTGCGGGGCATTTTATAATGCTTTTATTTTTTATTGTGCTTTCCGAAGCGGTACTCTTTGCCCTCACGGATGCGCTGGATATTGGCGCGGTGCATATAGATCACCATGCCGGACATAAAGCCGGAGCCAATGGCACACACCAGCATATCACCGGCGGCATAGCCCTGCAGGGAACCGTAAATGATGGTCAGCACCGGGTAGAGTGCTGCCATGGCCACGCTGCCCAGCGACACCATGCCGGTGGGGATCAGGCACACCAGAAAGATAATGGCCAGAAACGGCAGCAGCACCGGCTGGATGGCCAGAATGGCACCAGCTGCCACCAGCACGCCCTTGCCGCCTTTGAACCCGAAGTACAGCGGGTACAGATGGCCCAGCACTGCAAAGATAGCGGCCAGATAGACACCCAGATACGGCGACATACCAGCATCGGCGGGCAGCATGTGGAACAGCCACCGGCCGATGCACACGGCCAGCACGCCCTTGAGCACATCGCCTGTCGCGGTCATGGCGGCAGCCTTCTTGCCAAAGGTGCGCAGCATGTTGGTCATGCCGGCCGCACCGCTGCCATGATTGCGCACGTCGTCATGATATACGAATTTGCTGACGAGGATGCCGGTATCCACACTGCCCAGCAGGTACGCCTGCAGGATGGTGGCTGCGGCGATCAGGATCGCTTTCATCATAGAAACGGATGCCTCCTTTGCGGGCGCTTACACGTCCTTTGCGCCCACTTCGCCGGAGCCGCGCTCGCGGATCACCAGACGGATGGGGGTGTGTTCCAGACCAAAGTTCTCGCGGATCTGGTTGATCAGATACCGCTGGTAGCTGAAATGGAACAGCTGCTTCGAATTCACAAAGGCCACGAACGTGGGCGGGCGGGTGGATGCCTGAGTCAGATAGAAGATCTTCAGGCGGCGGCCCTTGTCGCTGGGCGGCTGCATCCGGGCTGTGGCGCGGGCCAGCATCTCGTTCAGCACGCCGGTGGGCACGCGGGCACCGTTCTGGTTGTCCACATCGCGGATCAGCTGCATGAGCTTGTTCACATTGTAGCCGGTCTGAGCCGAGATGAAGATGATAGGAGCATAGCCCATAAAGCTGAAGCACTCGGCATAATCGCGGCGCTGCAGCTCCATGGTGTTGGTCTCCTTGCCTTCCACCGCGTCCCACTTGTTGACGACGATGATGCACGCCTTGCCCTGATCGTGGGCATAACCGGCCACCTTGCTGTCCTGCTCGGTAAAACCGACGGTGGCATCCACAAGGATCAGCGCCACGCGGCTGCGCTCCACAGCGGCCAGTGCGCGCACTACCATATAACGCTCCAGACCATCGGTGATGTTGCTGCGCTTGCGCAGGCCGGCGGTATCGGTAAAGATGAACTTGCCGTAAGCGTTGTCCACCGGGGTGTCAATGGCATCACGGGTGGTGCCCGCCTCGTTTGCCACGATCATGCGGTTCTCGCCCAGAATGCGGTTGGTCAGGCTGGACTTGCCCACATTCGGGCGGCCGATGATGGCAACCGGGATGCGGTCCTCTTCCACCACCGTCTCGCTGAAGTCCAGATGGGCGCACACAGCGTCCAGCAGGTCGCCGGTGCCGTGGCCGTGCACGGACGAAATGGGCATCACCTCGTCAAAGCCGAGGTTGTAGAACTCGTACATCTCCATGGGGGCATCGCCCACCTTGTCGCACTTGTTCACGGCCAGAATGATGGGCTTGTGGCTGCGGCGCAGCATGTGGGCCACATCCTCGTCCGCGGCGGTCAGGCCGTCGCGCACGTCCACCACCATGATGATGCAGTCTGCAGTGTCAATGGCGATCTGGGCCTGCTCCCGCATGTGGGCCAGAATGCCCTCGGTAGCCTTGGGCTCAATACCGCCGGTGTCCACCAGCAGGAAGTCATGGCCGTTCCACTCGCAGTTGGCAAAAATGCGGTCACGGGTAATGCCCGGCGTGTCCTCCACAATGGCAAGGCGCTGACCGCACAGCTTGTTGAACAGGGTGGATTTGCCCACGTTAGGGCGGCCCACCACTGCTACGATCGGTTTGCTCATAGGGGTTCCTCCTTTCTTACAACCCTCTCAGGCACGGCTTACGCCGCGCCAGCTCCCCCGAAAGGGGGAGCTTTTATCACTTCTGCCGAAAGATGCATAAAACCTCGCCCTTCGGGAGAGGTGGCATCGCGCAGCGATGACGGAGAGGGTTTTCTTTTATGCTCTTCTTCTCCTTGCAATGTGCAGGCCGCTGCGCAGCAGGGCGCGGGCTTCGTCGCCGCCAGAGGTCGGCAGCACCTCCACCTTCACGCCAAGGCGCTGGGCCAGCTGGTCGGTGGTGATGTCGTCCAGAAAGGTGTCTTTTTCCTCCCGCAGCATCACGGCGGGCACGCCCAGCGTGCCGCTGGTCAGCCTGCCCTCGCACTGAGCAATGATATCGGTCGCCGTTACAAGCCCGGCCACACCCACATTGCCGCCGAAGAATTTGTTCTTGATGGTGTGCACCGTCACCTCGACCATGGGGTACTGGCGGTGCAGCTCAGCCATCATCTGGTGGATGAGCGGCGAAGCCATTTCGCCCGTGACCACGTCCATCTTTTTGGTGCCGTAGATGCGGTGGGGCTTTTCCAGCTCCGCCAGAAATTCCGAGGCGTACAGGCGCATCATGCCCACGCCGTTTTCCAGCTGGTCGAAGTCCTCGTAGAACTCTTCCGGCGGGATGGGCCTGCCTGCCTTGAGGTACCATTCATCACTGGGGTAAATGATGCGCTTGCCGTGGCGGCGCTTGCACTCATCGCCGAATTCTTCCATGATGTCGATGACTTCGGCGCTGGTCTTTGCATCATACGGTGTCTGCTTGAACAGCTTCTCGCGGTAGTCCGTCACGCCGCAGGGCACCGCAGCGATGCTCTGCACCATAGGGGTCAGCTCCAAAAGGTCGGAGAGGGTACGGCGCAGTTCGTCGCCGTCGTTGATGCCGCGGCACAGCACCAGCTGACAGTTGACGGCGATGCCGCCCTCCACCAGACGGGGCAGATACTTGAGCACCTCGCCGCCGCGCTTGTTGGCCAGCATCCGCACACGGAGCTGCGGGTTCGTGGTGTGCACTGAAATGTTGATGGGCGAAATGTGCATCTTGATGATGCGGTCGATCTCGTGGTCCTGCATGTTCGTCATGGTGATATAGTTGCCGAACAAAAAGGAAAGCCGCTCGTCATCGTCCTTGAAGTAAAGGCTCTCGCGCATACCGGGGGGCAGCTGGTCGATGAAGCAGAACATGCAGTGGTTGGAGCAGGAGTGCTTCTGATCGCCCAGATAGGTCTGGAAATCGCAGCCAAAGGGGCCGCGCTCCGTGCGCTGCACATCCCACTCGCGGATGCCGTCTGCCACCCTTGCTTTCAGGTGGAAGCTTTTGCTGTCAGTGTAGAAATCGTAGTCCAGACTGTCGTTCAGCTCGTTCTCATCCACGCTCAAAAGCTCGTCACCCGGGCCAAGGCCCAGCGCTTCCGCTTCGCTGCCGGGTTCTACCCGTGCGATCTTCATTGCCACCGCATCCACCTCCTTTCAGACAGAACAAGAAGGGGAAGGCATGCGCCCTCCCCTTCTGTACATAACACCATTATGCCACCAATTACGCGCAAATTAGGCCTTCTTGATGACTTCCTCGCCCTTGTAGTAACCGCAGTTGCCACATGCCTGGTGGGGGAGCTTCAGAGAGCCGCAGTTGCTGCACTTGACCAGTGCGGGGGCCTCCAGCTTCCAAACATTGCTGCGACGCTTGTCGCGGCGGGCCTTGGAAAGATGTCTCTTAGGTACTGCCATATTTTTGCACCTCCTTGATGGGTTTATCAGTTCAGCAGTGATTTAAGGATTGCGAGCCTTGTGTCTACGGGAGCTTCGGCATGCTCTGCCGGCTGGCAGGTGCATTCCGCCTTCTTTTTGCCGCACACGGGGCAAAGCCCGGCGCAGTCGGCACTGCAAAGCAGCACCGTGGGGATCTGGAACATAAACTCCTGATTGAGCCATTCATCTATATCCAGATGTCCTTTTTCGTCCAGCGGAAGGTCAAAATCCGGGTCATCCAGATCCCGTTCCTTTACCGTCCACTCCGTATCGACCGTCTCCTCCCGAATGACCGGGTCCAGACAGCGGGCGCACTCTCCGTGCACCGATGCGTTTGCCCGCAGTGTCATCCGGATCTCGTCGCCGTCCGTCTCCGCTTCAAAAACAACGGTGACCGGCTGCGGGATCCTTGCCCCGGCATAATCATGTGCAGATAAATCACACTGAAACTCTGCATGATAGGGTTGTCTGCCGGTGGCGATAAACTTTCTCAGGTCAAATTGCATAGTACACCTCTAAAAGGCTGCTTTGTTAGTATAGCGCCAACGCAGCCCTTTGTCAACACCAAAACAGGCAGAAAACCGAAAAAATTTAAATTTCCCGGTTCTCTGCCTGTTCAAAGTGGTTCAGATCCCGATTTTCCGGAATTACAGGTACTTCTTCACATCGTGGGGCAGTGCAGCCTCGTCAGCGCTGACGGTAACAGTCACCTTCACGCTGTCGCCTGCAATGGCTGCCATCTCGTCCAGCACAACACCCAGACGGTTGATGTCATGATCCAGCACCTTCAGGATGCCGTCGATGTACAGGTCGGTGATATCGTAGTTGCTTGCCATCAGGCCGGCAACAAAGCCGTACAGCATTTCGCCGCCGGAGATCTTGTACTCGTCCAGGTCGATCAGACGTGCAGCAGGAGCGATGTCGTAGGTGAGCTTCATGCCCTTTTCAACGACGACCACGTTGCCCTTGGAGGTCTTGACCGCATCATTGATCTGGTCGATCATAGCCTTGGTCTTGCCGGAGCCCTTGGTACCAACAATCAGTTTAATCATAGTTCAGTCCTCCTGTATTTTCCACGCCTTGCGGCGGGAGATCATTTTTATTTACTTCAGCTTTGCTTCCAGCTCGGCGGTCAGGCCTTCGTAGCCCGGCTTGCCCAGCAGAGCAAACATATTCTTTTTATAGCTCTCAACGCCCGGCTGGTTGAAGGGATTAACACTGAGCAGATAACCGCTGCAGGCACATGCACGCCAGAAGAAGTAGATCAGGTAGCCCACATTGTAAGCAGTCAGGTCGTCCACCTCGATCAGCACTTCGGGCACGCCGCCGTCGGTGTGGGCGAGGATGGTACCCTCCATGGCCTTGCGGTTGACAATGCTCATGTTCTGGTTTGCCAGGAAGTTCAGGCCGTCAAAGTTGCCTTCCAGCGGGTCGATGAACAGATCCTGTGCAGGCTTCTTCACGTCCACGATGGTCTCGAACATGGTGCGGGAGCCTTCCTGAATGAACTGACCCATGGAGTGCAGATCGGTGGAGAAGATGCAGCTTGCGGGGAACAGGCCCTTGTTGTCCTTGCCCTCGCTCTCGCCGAACAGCTGCTTGTACCACTCGTTCATCAGGGCGAAGTCCGGCTCGTAGCATTCCAGAATTTCAACGCTCTTGCCCTTGCGGTACAGGATGTTGCGGATGGCAGCATACTTGTAAGCGTCGTTGTCCTTGCTCAGAACGGAGAAGCGCTCCATGGAATCGGCAGCGCCCTTCATCAGGTCGTCGATGCTGATACCGGCAGCAGCAATGGGCAGCAGGCCCACAGCGCTCAGCACGGAGTAGCGGCCGCCCACGTCGTCGGGGACCACGAAGGTGGGCCAGCCCTGTGCGTCGGCCAGCTGCTTCAGGGTGCCCTTGGCACGGTCGGTGGTGGCGTAGATGCGCTTGTTGGCTTCTTCCACGCCCATCTCCTTTTCCAGCAGTTCACGCAGCACGCGGAATGCCAGAGAAGTCTCGGTGGTAGTGCCGGACTTGGAAATGACGTTGATGGAGAAGCGCTTGCCCTTGCACAGGCTGATGATGTTGTTCAGGTAGGTGGGGCTGATGCTGTTGCCGCAGAAGTAGATCTTGAGGCCATTTTCCAGCTCGTTGTGGAACTGGCCCTTGACGGCCTCGATGACAGCGCGTGCGCCCAGATAGCTGCCGCCAATGCCGGCCACCACCAGCACATCGGAATCCTCGCGGATCTTTGCGGCGGCTTCCTTGATGCGGGCGAACTCTTCCTTATCATAATCACGGGGCAGATACATCCAGCCGAGGAAATCATTGCCCGGGCCGGACTTTGCTTCCAGCTGGTTATGGGCAGCTTCCACCTGCGGATAGATGGCTGCATATTCCTCTTCGCTGATAAAGCTGGAGAGGTGTTTTGTGTTCAGTGCGACGCTCATTTTATTATAACCTCCAAACGATTTGCCGGGCCTTTGCCCTGCGAGGAAATATCTTGGTATAAGTGTACCGTTCCCTCCGGGCAAAGTCAAGGTCAAAATCCTTGGATTTCATACAATTTTAATAGTGTTTTTTTGTTTCTTCATCCAGAATTGTTCACACAGACAGTTCCACGCAGCTTACCGCAGCGCACTTTTGTACGCTGAAGCGTGCATTCAGCTTTCGCAGCCGGTCAAAGCGTCCCACAACAGGCCGAATGCGGTGCCAAAGTCCATTTTTTCAGCATCGGCAGCGGCGCGCACCTCGTACTCGCCCAGTTGGGTCTCCCTGCTCAGGATGCGCACCGTGCCAACGGTCTGGCCCAGCTGCACCGGTGCTTCCAGCTCCTGCGGCAGATCCAGCTGCGCGGTGAGGGCGGCGGCGTTTTCCTTGGGCATCAGCAGCGTTTCGGGCAGAGCGGTGTAGTCCAGCGGTACGCTTTCCTCTGCACTGCCCTTTACTTTTATAAGAAGAGGCCGGTCCTCCATGGCGGGCAGCGGCACGGCGGCGTAGGCCGCAAAGCCGTAGTCCAGCAGGGTGGTGGCCGCTGTGAACCGCTCCGAGCTGGAGAGCGACCCCAGCACCACGGCGATCAGGTCCAGCCCGTCGCGGGTGGCGCTGGCGCTGATGCACACGCCCGCGCCGCTGGTGGTGCCGGTTTTCAGGCCGGTGATGCCGTTGTAGCGCTTGAGCAGCTTGTTGGTGTTCACCAGCTGGGTGGCACCGCCGCGCAGGGTGTCCGTCCAGATGCCGGTATAGTGCAGCACCTCCGGGCAGGTGTTCAAAATCTCGCGGCTCATGATGGCAACATCGTGGGCGGTGGAAAGATGCCCTTCGGTGTCCAGCCCGCAGGCATTGTGGAAGGTGGTGTTCACCATGCCCAGTTCTGCGGCGCGGGCGTTCATCATCTGCACAAAGCCCGGCTCGCTGCCGCCCACCAGCTCTGCCACAGCCACAGCGGCATCATTGGCAGAGGACACACAAATGGCTTTGATCATCTCGTCCAGCGTGAACTGCTCCCCCGGCTCCAGCCAGATCTGACTGCCGCCCATGTGGTAGGCGTGTTCACTTACCGGCACCAGCGTGTCCATGGCAATGCGGCCGTCGTGCACGGCTTCAAAGGTGAGCAGCAGGGTCATTACCTTGGTAATGGATGCAATGGGCATCTGCTGGTCGGCGTTCTTTTCATATAATATAGTGCCCGTCTGCTGGTCGATCAGGCAGGCGGCGCGGCAGGGCAGCTCCAAGGCAGGCTGTGCCGCCGCGGGCTGCACCGGCTGGGTCTGGTCTGCAGCTGCCTGCACCGCCGGGCTTTGCTGCCGCAGCCCATTGCCTTGCGCCGTGCCAAAGGCCAGCGCAAACAGCCAGAAGCACACCACCCCTGCACACAAAAGCGCCAAGTTTTTCCGCTCCATTTCGGTCCCTCCCTGCGCAATGTCTCTTGCTGAGAGAGTATGCAGGGGCCTTTTTGTTTAGAATATCCTGCGCCCGCACCGCAGCCCGCATTTTTTATTTTGTCTTTTTCTACAAAAGGGCTTGACTTTTGCCCACCTTATAGTGTAAATTGGAGATGGCCCAAAAAGGCCGTATTGCTTTAATTTGTGGAATTATTTTTTAGGAGGATACTATTATGATTCTGTCTCGTCGTTCTTTCCTGAAGATGGCTGGTCTGACCGTTGTTGCTGCTGCAGGTGCTTCCATGTTCACCGGCTGCGGTGCTTTCTCCACCACTCCTATCAAGGTAGTCGCCGTTGCGGGTTCTACCAAAGACTTCACTGATGCTGTTGCAGAACTGAACAAGAAGAAGCTGGTCGTATGGCCTGCTGATGCAAACGGCGATTATCTGAAGGGTTATCTGCCCAACTATCTGGCCGCTAATGGTCTCAAAGACTTTGAAGTCGTGAAGTACGAGTACAAGACCAAGAAGGATGCAAACGGTAAGGACTACAATTGTCTGGAAGTCATCGTCAAGTCCACTAAATAATTTTTCCAAGGTTCTCTTTGAGAGACGGGCGTTTGCCCGTCTCTTTTTGTTTTGTCCGCTTTCCAGCAAAAAAGTGCCTGCTGCTGTGCATCCGGTCTTGCGCCGCACCGCCGCTGTGATATATAATAAAGAGCAATGCAAACACCACTCCGTTTTTTGTCGAAAGGATACCCCCTCATGCGAGTTTGTTTTTATACCCTTGGCTGCAAGGTCAACCTGAACGAGACCGGCGCGCTGGAACAGATGTTCCGCGCCAACGGCTTTACCATTGCGCAGGAGAACGAGCCTGCGGATGTTTTTGTGGTGAACAGCTGTACCGTGACCAACTTTGGCGACCAGAAAAGCCGCAAGTGGCTGCGCCGCAAAAAGCGCGAGAACCCCGGCGCGGTCACGGTGCTTACCGGCTGCTACCCGCAGGCTTTCCCGGAGGAAGCCGCCCAGTTCACCGAGGCCGACCTTGTGTGCGGCAACGGCGACCGCAAGGCCATTTTAGATAACGTTCTCAAGCTGCTGGACGGCCATGAGCGCATTGTGGCCATCACGCCCCACCAGCGCGGCGAAAAATTTGAAGAGCTGCCCGTGGAGCGGTTCGAGACCCACACCCGTGCCTTTATCAAGGTAGAGGACGGCTGCAACCGCCAGTGTGCCTACTGCGTCATCCCACGGGCCCGCGGCCCGGTGCGCAGCCGCGACGAAGCCAGCATCCTAGCCGAACTGCGCCAGCTGGCGGCTTCCGGCTACCGCGAGGTGGTGCTCAGTGCCATCTCCCTGCCCAGCTACGGTCTGGATACCGGCACCAACCTTGTGGAGCTGGTGGAGCACTGCGCTCAGGTGGAGGGCATCCAGCGCATCCGTCTGGGCAGTCTGGACCCGGATATGCTCACGCCGGAGTTCATCACCCGCCTTGCCGCCGTGGAAAAGCTCTGCCCGCAGTTCCACCTGAGCCTGCAGAGCGGCTGCACTGCCACCCTGCGTCGGATGCGCCGCGTTTACACTGCCGAGCAGTACGCACAGGTGGTGGACCAGCTGCGCGCCGCCTACGGTGCGCGCCCGGTCAGCTTTACCACCGACTGCATCTGTGGCTTCCCCGGCGAGACGCAGGCCGATTTTGAAGAGAGCTGC
Organism: Faecalibacterium sp. BIOML-A4; assembly: GCF_009679665.1. NCBI lineage: Bacteria > Bacillati > Bacillota > Clostridia > Eubacteriales > Oscillospiraceae > Faecalibacterium > Faecalibacterium sp. BIOML-A4. Next base: position 11,222 of record NZ_WKZG01000003.1, read on the forward strand.
GAATTTTTGAAAAAGATCGGCTTTCTCAAGGTGCATGTGTTCCCCTACTCCCGCCGCAGCGGCACCCCGGCCTACGATTTTCCGGAGCAGGTGCACGAGCGGGAAAAGCAGGAGCGCAGCCGCGTGATGAACGGCATCGCCGAGGAGGTGCGCCGCGAAGTGCTGGCCGCCTATGTGGGCACCGAGGACGATGTGCTGCTGGAGACCCCGCTTTCCGGCACGCTGTTCACCGGCTACACCCGGCTGTACATTCCGGTGGTGGTGTCCGCCCCCGGCCACGAAAGCGGGCAGATCGTGCATGTACGCTTGGGCGAATACGACGGCGAGCGTGTGCGTGCAGCACTTTGCTGAGTTTCTGCGCTTAAAACTGTTGATTCTGTACACGAGGACGAATACAACAAATTTTTAACAAATTTTGCGTTTTATCCCTTTTCATCCGGCACGCTTTATGCTAAAATGAAGGTGGATCATCCCGGGCACAGCGCTGTTTGCAGCAGTGCGTTACCAATGTGCCCTGTAACGCGCCCTGCGCGGCAGAACGCTGTCGGCAGCCGGGTGCAGCCCGTTTGTTTTTAGCAAAGCAAGGAGAGAATTGGAATGAGTTTCAGAGGAATCAATACCACGGTCATCCAGATCCGCCGTCAGGTGTTCACCGAGGTGGCACGCATGGCTTACGCCAACGTCAAGGGCGAGCAGGCCAACCACCTGATGCGCAAGATCCCCTACACCATCATCCCCGGCGAGGAAGGCAAGCTGCGCAAGGACATCTTCCTGGAGCGCGCCATCGTTGAGGAGCGTGTGCGTCTGGCCATGGGCCTGCCCACCCGCCGCATGGACGAGCACAACAGCGTCGTCTCCGGTCTGGAGGATGCTTCCATCGCCGATAAGTATTATGATCCCCCGCTGGTGAACGTGATCAAGTTTGCCTGCAACCGCTGCCCGGAAAAGCTGGTCAAGGTTTCCGACCTGTGTCAGGGCTGCCTTGCCCACCCCTGTATGGAAGTGTGCCCCAAGAAGGCCATCACATGGGAGAGCGGTCGTTCCATCATCGATCAGGACAAGTGCATCAAGTGCGGCCGCTGCGTCGGCGTGTGCCCCTACAACGCCATCGTCAAGACCGAGCGTCCCTGCGCTGCAGCCTGCGGCATGGGTGCCATCCACTCCGATGAGCTGGGCCGCGCCGAGATCGATTACAGCAAGTGCGTTTCCTGCGGCCAGTGTCTGGTCAACTGCCCCTTCGGTGCCATTGCCGACAAGGGCCAGATCTATCAGCTGATCCAGGGCTTCAACCGCGGCGACCGCATCTACGCGCTGGTAGCTCCCGCCTTCATCAACCAGTTCCCTGGTCTGGCTTCCACCGGCAAGCTCAAGGCCGCCCTGAAGGCCGTCGGCTTCTACGATGTGGTGGAGGTTGCCATTGGTGCCGACCTGTGCACCGTGGACGAAGCACACGACTTCCTGGAGGAAGTGCCCGGGAAGCTCAACTTCATGGCAACTTCCTGCTGCCCGGCATGGAGCATGATGGCAAAGACCGCTTTCCCGGATCTTGCCAAGAATATCTCCATGACCATGACCCCCATGGTGTTCACCGCCCGCATGATGAAGCAGAAGGACCCCGAGGCCCGTATGTGCTTCATTGGACCCTGCGCCGCAAAGAAGCTGGAAGCTTCCCGCCGCACCGTCCGCTCCGATGTGGACTTCGTGCTCACCTTTGAAGAGCTGGCCGGTATCATCGAGGCCAAGGATGTGGACACCAGCCTGCTGGAAGTGGACGAGGCCGAAGCTCTGCACGCTGCATCCGCAGCAGGCCGCGGCTTTGCACAGTCCGGCGGCGTTGCCAAGGCTGTTGCCGATAAGATCAAGGAATGGCACCCGGATATGGATGTCAAGATCGCATCCGCACAGGGCCTTGCCGAATGCAAGAAGCTGCTCATGCTGGCCAAGGCCGGCAAGTACAACGGCTACCTGTTGGAAGGCATGGGCTGCCCGGGCGGCTGCATCGGCGGTGCAGGCACCATTGCCGACCCCGCACGCACGGCCATCCAGCTGAACAAGTACGTCAAGGAAGCTCCCTTCGCCGACCCGGAGCAGAGCCCCTTTATGAGCGAGATCCACGTGCTGAAGGACGACCCCGACTTTGAACTTTAAGCGCTGATTTTTCAAGAACCGCTTCTCCTGCCGGAGGGGCGGTTCTTCGTCATCTTCGCCCACCATATTTTATCAATGTGCAACATTTCTGTGAAAGCTTCACGAAGCGGATTGACAATTTTGCACAGCCATGCTATTTTAGCATTGACAAACCGGTATTACCGCAATTGTTCAACGCCGCCTCTGTGGCAGGAAAGGCAGATCATTCATGACGAACACTTATAAGCGCGTAAGCGCCGCCCTGCTCTCAGTGCTGCTGCTGTGCATGTTCACCTTTAGTGCAAGCGCTGCTTCCAGCCTGAACGTAGGCATTAAATTCTGGAAAGAAAGATCCGATAAGGAATCCATGGCCAACACCGGCATCGATGCCAGCCGTGATGTCACCCTCACCCGCCAGTCCAACGGCACCTACACGCTCACCCTGCCCATCCAGCAGGTAAGCAAGATGGGTGTCACCGGCTATCTGTCCGGCCTGACCATTGGTGATGTGACCTACACCGGCACCGTCTCCGGCGATGTTGCCAAGGGCACCGGCGTGCTCACCATCAAGAACATGCCCGCCTCGGTGCTGACCGGCAGCGATGTGAACAAGGCACTCACCGTTACCTGCAACATTCAGATGGATCTGAGCGTGCTGGGCGAGATCAACACCGCGGCCCGCATGTGCATCTGGAACAAGTAAGCTTTTTCAAGCAAAGAACGGCGTTCCCCACCGGAACGCCGTTCTTTGCTTTTATCACTCCATGTGCTTTTCCACAAAGTCGCCAACCATTTTGTCCAGCTGCAGCACAGCGTTCTCGGCACCCTTCATCACCTTGCGGGTGGTGCGGCGCAGCTGGCGCTGGTTCTGGGTGGCGGCCATCACGCCCACGGCACCCAGTGCCGCCCCTGCGGCCATGCCAAGCAGCATCCCGGAAGAACTGGTGGATTCATGTTTCATAGTAAAACTCCTTTCGGTGAAAAAGATCCGGTCTCCGGCATTATTATTTCCTGTAAACTATCTGGTATCCGCTTTTTTTATGCAGAAATTTGTGGTATACTGTTCTACGATGTTTTAATGGGCGGGTGTGCCCGGCTAAAAAGCGCACTGCTCATTCCGCATACTGGTAAGGAGGTTCCTTATTTGATACACCCTGTTGAACCCAAAAAAGTCCTTTGCATCCACGATCTTTCCGGCATGGGCCGCTGCAGCCTTGCAGTGATCCTGCCGGTGCTGTCGGTCATGGGCGTGCAGCCGGTAGCCCTGCCCACGGTGGTGCTTTCCACCCACACAGGCGGGCTTGGCACACCTGCACGGCTGGACGGCTGCGCCTACGGCGAACAGGCGCTGGAGCATTACCATGCGCTCGGCGTGGAGTTTGACTGCATCTATACCGGCTATCTGGGCGGTGAGGATCAGGTGGCACTGGCCGAAAAAGCCTTTGCCCTCTGGCCCGCAGCCAAAAAGATCGTTGACCCGGTCATGGGCGACAACGGCAAGGCTTACTCCACCGTAACGCCTGCTTTGATCGACCGCATCCGTGCACTGTGCGGTGCTGCCGATCTGATTCTGCCCAACTACACCGAGGCACAGATCCTGCTGCAGCGCCAGCCGCAGACCGAGCTGCTCACCGATGAAGCCGCACAGGCTCTGGCTGACGAGCTGACCGCTCTGGCCCCCGGGGCTGTCGTCACCGGCCTGCCGCTGGGCAAATACATCGGCTGTGCAGGCAGCGGAAAAGACCGCTTTCTCATCAAAAAGCTGCACATCAGCCGCAGCTTTCCCGGCACCGGCGACCTGTACGGTGCGGTGCTCATCGGCTCGCTGCTGCAGGGCAACGCCCTGAGTGCCGCCGCCGACAACGCTGCCGAGTTCGTGGCGCTTTCCATCCAGAGCACGCCCGCCGCGCAGGATACCCGCTACGGGGTCTGGTTCGAACCGCTTCTGCCGCGCCTGTGCCCGGCAAGCTCGGCAGAATAAGGGGAGGTACACCGATGAACGAAAAGCCAACCTTGAACATCGTTCTGGTGGAGCCGCGCATCCCGCAGAACACCGGCAATGTGGCCCGCACCTGTGCCTGCACTGCCTGTCGGCTGCATCTGGTAGGCCCCATGGGCTTTGCCATCGATGATAAAAAGCTCAAGCATGCGGGTCTGGATTACTGGCACTACCTCGACATCAGCTATTACGACAGTCTGGACGAGTTCTTTGCCAAAAACAGCGGCCCCTATTACTATTTTACCACCAAGGCACCGCAGCGCTACACCGATGTGAGCTACCCGGACGGTGCATACCTCGTGTTCGGACGCGAGGATGCCGGCCTGCCCGAAGCCTTGCTTGCCGCCAATCAGGAGCACTGCATCCGAATGCCCATGCGCGACACCTGCCGCAGCCTGAACCTTTCCAACAGCGTGGCCGTGGGCGTGTATGAAGTGCTGCGCCAGTGGGACTTTCCGGAGCTTTTGGACCACGGACACTTACGAGACTACGAATGGAAATGAGGGACATTATGAGCAAGATCGCGATCCTGACCGATTCCTCCTGCGATATCCCGCAGGAGATGGCCGAAAAATACGGCATCGACATCATGAGTTTCCACATCCTGCTGGACGATGTGGACTACGTGGAGCGTGAAAGCTGCACCAACACCGAATTTTACGATAAGATGCGTGCCGCTAAGGGCGTGCCCTCCACTGCCGCCATCACCCCCATCCAGTTCTGCGAAAAATACTGCCAGTACGTGGACGAGGGCTATACGGATGTCATTCATGTACCCATCAACAAATCCGGCTCTTCCACCTACAATAACGCCCTCATGGCACAGGGGATGCTGCGGGAAGAGCGCCCGGAGCACCACTTGAAGATCCATCTGCTGGACCCCCACACCTATTCCATGGTGTTCGGCTGGTATCTGTGCGAAATGGCCCGCAAGCTGAAGAACGGTGCAGAGATCAGCCATGTGATCCGGGAGTTTGAAAAGCAGATGGACTGCATGGAGATCGTTCTGGGCCCCTATAGCCTGAAGCAGATGAAAAAGAGTGGACGCATCTCTGCTGCTGCTGCTGTTATGGGCGAGCTGATGGGCATTCGTCCCATCATCACCCTGATCGACGGCAAAACCAAGGTGGAAGCCAAGGTACGCGGCGATGACAAAGTGGTGCCCGCCATGGTGGAGCTGTGCAAACAGCGCAGCGAAGGCGTGGAGAACTTTGATTATATGATCGGCCACACCAACATCCCGCAGACCGCCGATCTGGAAAAGGCCTGCCGCAAGGCCTTTGGCAAGCCGCCGCTGCTGGTGTTTGAGCTGGGCGGTGTCGTTTCCGCCAACACCGGCCCCGACACGGTGGCTCTGGTATACACCGGACACCCCAGAGGGTAACACACGATTTTAATAGCCTCCGCTTTCGCTCTGGCTATTTCAGCGGTAATTCTATTTTTATTTTGAGGTTCCGAAAAGCCTGCGGGCTTTTCGGAACCTCTTTTTCACCGGAAGGGTCCAAACCAAAAACTGCATCTGTACCTGATTCTGCGAAAATTCGTTGCAATCTGCCAAAAATTATGCTATACTGCCTTTTGCTGTGCTTTTTGTGCGGCATCCTTTCAGAGCAACTTAGGATTTTAGGCTCCCCGGCGTGTCTCGAACCATGCCGGGCCAAACTCACAGGGGCTGGCGGCCCTGTGCGGTCAAAATCATCCCGCTGGAGTATTATCATGAATCAGAATCCTTCCGTCCGTAAACTGGTGCGCTGCGGCGTGGTCGCAGCCATTTATGTTGTTCTCTGCATGGCTCTGCAGCCGCTCTCCTATGGTGCGGTACAGGTGCGTGTGGCTGAGGCGCTCTGCCTGCTGCCGGTGTTCGGTGCCGAGTACATTGCCGGTGTGGTACTGGGCTGCTTTTTGGCAAACCTGCTGGGCTCCACCATCGTGGATGTCATCTTTGGCACCCTTGCCACCCTGCTGGCCTGCCTTGTCACCTACAAGCTGCGGAACATCCGCATCAAGGGTCTGGCTGTGGCGGCTTCCCTGCCGCCGGTGCTGTTCAATGCGGTGATCATCGGCATTGAGATTGCCGTCATGTTCCCGGACCCCACCTCCAGCGCTCCCATCTGGCTGGCCTGCATCACCAACGGCATCTCCGTAGGTATCGGCGAGCTCATCAGCTGCACCGTTCTGGGTGTGCTGCTGGTGAAGATCATCGAAAGCAGCAAGGCCCTGCGCAAAATTTTTGCAGCTTAATGACCGCAAGGAGGTTTCCATGCAGGCAAACGGAATGATCTTCTGGGACTGGAACGGCACTTTGATGGATGATGTTGATTTCACCCACAGCTGTCTCAACTGGATGCTGGAGACCCACGGTTATCCGCAGCGGTACGATCTTGCCGCTTACCGGGAAATTTTCGGTTTTCCCATTGAGGAATACTACATCCGCGCCGGTTTCAACTTTGCAAAGCACCCTTATGCAGAGCTGGCCGAGCGCTTTATGGAACATTATAACGCAGGCGTGGATGCCTGTCCCCCCTCTGCACACGCTGCCGAAACGCTGGCCGAGCTTTCGCGCCGGGGCTGGCGGCAGAGCGTGCTTTCCGCCTCCCGCCGGGACTACCTGATCGAGCAGGTAGCCGCACGGGGCCTGCAGGGCTATTTTACTGAGTTGCTCGGCCTTGCAGACATCTATGGCGTAAGCAAAGTGCAGGTGGGCAAACAGTGGCTTGCACAAAGCGGCATCGCCCCTGCTGCCTGCGTGATGGTGGGCGACACCCAGCACGATGCCGAAGTTGCAAAGGCCCTTGGCACAAAATGCGTGCTCTACACCGGCGGCCACCAGTCCCGCGCGCGGCTCGAGGCTGTGTGCCCAAATGTCATCGACGATCTGGCACAGCTGCCGCAGCTGCTGGAAACCTTATAATGTACATCTGACCACTTCTGATTTGCAAAAATCAGAGGTGTTTTTTGTTTTAGCTGGCTCGCCCTCTCAGTCTCGCATTCGCTCGCCAGCTCCCCCAAAGGGGGAGCCTCTGGCGAAACCGGAAACTTTGCGTGGATTGCCAAGGCCTCCCACTTTGGGGGAGGTGGATGCGACCAGCGGGAGCAGACGGAGAGGGCGAGGCTGTTCGCCTCCACCACATATCTTTTCCTTTTATGAACCCCCTTCCAGCGCAAATTTACAGAAAATTCATTCAAAATCCGGCTAAAATAACCTTGCAGGTTTGACGCGTCTGCCGCTTTGGTGTATCATATATGTGTGTATTTATGTCTATCTCCGGGAAGCATTTTCCCGAATTTGATCTATGAGGTGTTACCAATGTCCCTTGTTGAAAAACTCTTTGGCAGCTTCTCGGACCGGGAGCTGAAAAAGATCAACCCCATTGCCAAGCAGGTGCTGGCTCTGGAAGAAAAATATGCCGCCATGCCGGATGCCGACCTGCAGGCACAGACCGCTGTGTTCAAGCAGCAGCTGGCCGACGGCAAGACCACCGATGATATCCTGCCGGATGCCTTTGCCGTCTGCCGCGAGGCCGCATGGCGCGTGCTGGGCATGAAGCACTTCCCTGTGCAGGTCATCGGCGGCATTGCCCTGCACCGCGGCGATATTTCCGAGATGCAGACCGGTGAAGGCAAGACTCTTGTGGCTACCCTGCCCGCCTACCTGAATGCCCTCACCGGTGAGGGCGTGCATGTTGTCACCGTCAACGATTACCTTGCCAAGCGCGACAGCGAGTGGATGGGCAAGCTCTACCGCTGGCTGGGCCTTTCTGTCGGCCTGATCGCACAGGGCATGGACGGTGATGCACGCCGCGCCGCCTATGCCGCCGACATCACCTACGGCACCAACAACGAGTTCGGCTTCGACTACCTGCGCGACAACATGGTGACCTATAAGGCCAACATGGTGCAGCGCGGCCACGCCTATGCCATCGTCGATGAAGTGGACTCCATCCTGATCGATGAAGCCCGCACGCCCCTGATCATTTCCGGCCGCGGCGAGGATTCTTCCAGCCTGTACACACAGGTGGACCGCTTTGTGCGCACCCTGCGCAAGAGCGTGGTGGTAGAGCTGGAGGATAAAGTCTCTACCGACGAGCAGACCGACGGTGATTACGTCGTGGACGAAAAGCACAAGACCTGTACCCTGACTGCCAGCGGCATCAAGAAAGCGGAAGCCTACTTCAAGGTCGAGAACCTTGCCGCCGCCGAGAACATGACCCTTGCCCATCACATCGATCAGGCCATCAAGGCTTACGGCGTGATGCAGCGGGACATCGATTACGTGGTCAAGGATGGTCAGGTCATCATCGTGGACGAGTTCACCGGCCGTCTGATGATCGGCCGCCGCTACAACGAAGGCCTGCATCAGGCCATCGAAGCCAAGGAGGGCGTGAAGATCGCCGCCGAGAGCAAAACGCTGGCTACCATCACCTTCCAGAACTACTTCCGCATGTACAAAAAGCTGTCCGGTATGACCGGTACCGCCAAGACAGAAGCCACCGAGTTCACCGAGATCTACGGCCTGAACATCGTTACGGTACCCACCAACCGCCCCCGTCAGCGCATCGATTATCCGGATGCCATCTACAAGACGGTCAACGGCAAATACAATGCCGTTATCCAGCAGGTGCTGGAATGCCACCAGAAGGGCCAGCCCGTGCTGGTGGGTACGGTCAGCGTGGAAAAGAGCGAGACCCTTGCCAAGATGCTGCAGAAATACACCCGCGACTTCAACGTGTTGAACGCAAAGAACCACGAGCGTGAAGCCGAGATCGTGGCGCAGGCCGGCAAAAAGGGTGCCATTACCATTGCCACCAACATGGCAGGCCGTGGTACCGATATCATGCTGGGCGGCAACGCCGAGTTCATGGCCAAGGCCCAGATGCGCAAGGAACACTTCTGCGAAAACCTGCTGAACCCGGAAAAGCCCGAGGATGCCGACCCGGCTGCAGTGGAAATGCTGCTGACCGAAGCCAACGGCCACGGCGATACCGAGGATGCCAACATCCTTGCTGCCCGCAAGCGCTTCGATGAGCTGTACGCCCAGTGCAAGCCCCAGATCGATGCCGAAGCTGAGCAGGTGCGCGCTGCAGGCGGCCTGTTCATCATCGGCACCGAACGCCACGAGAGCCGCCGCATCGACAACCAGCTGCGCGGCCGTGCCGGCCGTCAGGGCGACCCGGGTGCTTCCCGCTTCTACCTGAGCCTGGAAGATGACCTGATGCGCCTGTTCGGCGGCGACCGCGTCTCCAGCCTGATGGATACCCTCAAGATCGACGAGGACACTCCCATCGAGAACCGCATGATCACCAACACGCTGGAAAGCGCCCAGAAAAAGCTGGAAGGCCGCAACTTCGAGATCCGCAAGAACGTGCTGAAGTACGACGACGTGATGAACCAGCAGCGCGAGATCATCTATGGTCAGCGCCGCAAGGTGCTGGATGGCGAGGATATCAGCACCGAAATGCACAAGATGCTGCGCGAGAACATCGATTCCAGCTGCGACCAGTTCCTGGCCGGTGATGTGAAGGACGACTGGGACTTTGGTGCCCTGCGCCGCCACTATCTGGGCTGGCTGACCACCGAGGAAGACCTCCACTACACCGTGGCCGACTTTGACGCTATCTCCCGCAAGGGCATTGCCGACCAGCTCTATGACCGCGGCATGAAGATCCTCGCCGACAAGGAGCAGCGCTACGGTACTCCCATCATGCGTGAGCTGGAGCGCATCTGCCTGCTCAAGTGCGTGGACCGCATGTGGATGGACCACATCGACAACATGGACCAGCTGCGTCAGGGCATTGCGCTGCGCGGCTACGGCCAGAAGGACCCCGTTGTGGAGTACCGCATCGAGGGCTTTGACATGTTCGACCAGATGGTGGATTCCATCCGTGAGTCCAGTGTGAAGATGTTGCTGACCATCGAGATCCGTCAGGCCGGTGCTGCCCCCAAGCGTGAGCAGGTGGCAAAGCCCACCGGCGAAGGCTTTGTGCCCGGCAACGGTGCACCCGGTGCCAAGGGTGCACCCCACGGCCAGCCTGTGCGTGTCATCAAAATTGGCCGCAACGACCCCTGCCCCTGCGGCAGCGGCCTGAAGTGGAAAAAGTGCACCTGCGCCAAGTACCACCCGGAAGGCACATCGACGAACGAAAACTAAGTAAAAAACCTCTCAGGCTCTGCCATAAGGCAGGGTCTGGGAGGTTTTTGATAAAATAGAGGGAGTTGATTTTGGAATGATCACACCAGAAAAACTGCTCGAATCCGCAAAGGAGCTGGAAACCCAGCTGCGCACATGGCGGCGCACCCTGCACCGCCACCCGGAGGTAGGCTTTGACCTGCCCGAGACAAAAGCGCTGGTCAAAAAAGCCCTGACCGAGATGGGCTATGCCCCGCAGGACTGCGGCAAGTGCGGCGTACTCGCGCTAGCGGGCGGCAAGCGCCCCGGCAAGACCATCCTGCTGCGCGGTGACATGGATGCTTTGCCCATTCAGGAAGAATCCGGTGAGGAATTTGCTTCCGAGATCCCGGGCCGGATGCACGGCTGCGGCCACGATATGCACACCGCCATGATGCTGGGCGCGGCAAAGCTGCTGAAGGCCCACGAAGACGAGATCGAAGGCACCGTGAAGCTGGAATTCCAGCCTGCCGAGGAGATTTTTCAGGGCTCGCTGGACATGCTGAAAAACGGCCTGCTGGAAAACCCGAAGGTGGATGCCGCGGTGATGTTCCACGTTCTGGCCGGGATGCCCCTGCCGGTGGGTACGGTGCTGGTGCCGGGCGGCGGCATCACCATGGCAAGCTGTGAGCAGTACCACATCACCGTACACGGCAAGGGCGGCCATGGCTCCATGCCCAACGCCTGCATCGACCCCATCACCGCAGCGGCCCACATCCACATTGCCCTGCAGGAGATCAACAGCCGTGAGCTGGACCCCGCCAAGTTTGGCGTATTCACCACGGGCCGGTTTGAAGCTGGCAAGGCATCCAACGTCATCCCGGATTCTGCCGATATGTGGGGCACTATCCGCACGGTGGACCCCGAAGGTGCCGTGAGCGAGCAGATCCACCAGCGCATGACCGAGATCGCGCAGGGCGTGGCGGCAGCCTATCGCTGCACTGCTGATGTGGAGTTCAGCGACCACTGCCCCTGCATGGTGGTGGATACGCCTCTTGCCAAGAATGCCCTGACCTATATGACCGAACTGCTGGGCCGTGGTGCCATGGATATGACCGTCCTCACCGGCGGCAAGCCCGGCGGCGGCAGCGAGGACTTTGCCTTTGTCAGCCACGAAGTGCCTACCGTAAGCATGTTTCTCTCCGCAGGCAACGCCAAGGAGGGCTATGTTTACGGCCAGCACCATCCCAAGGTACGCTTTGACGACAGCGTGCTGTACGAGGGCTCTGCAGCCTATGTTTATATGGCTCTGCGGTGGCTGAGCGACCACAAGGCATAACCATTCGGAAAATTTATCATTTATTTGAACCTCCGAAAAATCTGCGGATTTTCCGGAGGTTCTTTTTCACGGATGGGTTCGGAGCAGCACGCTGCATCTCTTAAAAATCGCCTTTATAAACAAAAAAATCCCGGAAGGTTCACACCCTCCGGGGTCTTTTTTATATCAGCTTTGCCCCCGCATGGGGCAGGCTGTCGGCACCAAGGCTCTGCAGTCTCTGCGGCAGCGCGGTCAGGTCGCCGCCGGTGTAATACCACGCAGCGGCAAATGCGGCCAGTGCCAGAATCAGCAGAAAAATCAGGGCATTCCGCACCCTGTGCCGTTTGCGCGGCGCTGCTGTCGGTGCATCCGGCTCCGGCTTGCCCGGCAGGCGCTGCGCCGTCAGGGCATCTGCCGGGATGGCCCTGCCGTATTTTTGCCAGCTTGTCCCCGCCGCCTGCGGCAGACCGGAGGCCGCCCGGCGGATCATATCCAGCAGCCACAAAGCAGGCATATCTGCATTGGCCACTGTGCGCACCCAGCAGCCTTTCCGGCTGCCCAGAAACAGCACCGTGTCCTCGGCGCGCTCCAGACACCCGGCTGCAAAGTCTGCACCCACAAGGCGCTGCGCTGCCCGCACACGGGTAAGCTTTGCCGGCACCGGCCCGCCCTTGACCCGGCAGACCTTTGCGCTCAGCTTTTCCCGCACCTTTGCATCGGCATAGCTCATGGCTCCAAAATCAAACACTTTTTCTGCGCCGGCCACCGTTTCCATCCGGGCTTCCAGCAGAGTGCCTGCATCCGCATCACAGCATACCAGCAGCCTGTGGTGCGTTTCCAGCGCCTGCACCGCTGCATGAACAAGGGTCATCTCCCCTTCTCCGTACAGCTCTACCGCAAAGCGGTCTGCCAGCGCTTTCCGCGCCTTGCTCAATGCCGCGGGCGTTTCGGCCTGCAGGGCCGCAAGCACCTCTGCCCCACGGCCACGGCACTGGGCAGCAAGTCCTGTCTGCTGCACTGCCTGTTGTACTGCCCACAGCGGTGCGCCAAACAACCGCAGCACACAGGTGGTCTGCGTTTTTTCTTCGTGTATCAACTGCTTCACCCCCGCGGCCCGGGGCCGCTCGTATTAACCCTTGAGGAAGGTGCTGTCCAGTGCCGTCAGAGCCGCAGTATCATGCCGGGCGCTTTTTGCCAGTGCCTGTGTATCTGCAGGAACTTTGCCCTGAGCCAGACGCAGCGCCAGTTCCAGTGCCGCCTGTGCCGCGCGGGCACGCACCAGCGCACGGTCAGGGCGGGAGACGAAAAGCTTTTTCACATAAACGCTCTCACCGCAGGCCGCACCCAGATACACCGTGCCCACCGGGCGGACGGCATCGCCGCCGTTGGGGCCTGCCAGACCGGTGACGCTGACAGCGATATCGGCCCCGGCAGCTTCTGCTGCGCCAAGTGCCATCTGTGCCGCCACAGGAGCAGACACCACATTGTATTTTGCAATGACTGCCGGTTCCACACCTACCATTTTTGCCTTGGCCTGCTCCCAGTAGGTAACAAAGCCGAAGCCGAACACCTCACTTGCACCGGACACATTGGTCAGCCGCTGGGCGATCATGCCGCCGGTGCAGCTTTCTGCCGTGGCAATGGTGAGCCCCTTTTTCTTCAGGGTGTGCACCAGAGTCTCTTCCAGACCGGTCACATCCTCATCATACACCGCATCACCCAGCAGATCATAGAACTTTGTGGCGTATGCGCGGCACATTTTTTCGGCTGAACTGTCGGTTTCTGCCCGGGCAGTAATGCGGATCTCGCACTCGCCGGTCTTGCAGTAGATGGCGGCGGTGGGATTTGCGTTTTCCAACAGATGCCGCACACGGTATTCGATATCGCTTTCGCCGCCCAGCACCCGCAGCGTGATGGAATGCAGGGTGCAGTTCTGGCGGGCCAGCAGCAGCGGGCGCACGCTCTCCTCCCACATGGCTTTCATTTCGTGAGGCACGCCGGGCATCAGCACAGCACAGTGACCATCCTGTTCAAACCATGCCCCAGGGGCAGTGCCGTGGTTATTGATGATCTTGTGGCCGTTCACCGGCACCATGGCCTGCTTGCGGTTATTGGGGGCAGTCTTGCGCCCGGTGCGCGTGAAGAAATCCACGATCTTCTGCCATTCTTCCGGGTCAAAAGCCAGCGTATCACCGTAGCATCCAGCAACCGTCTCCTTGGTCAGGTCGTCCGCCGTGGGGCCAAGGCCGCCGGTGAACACCAGCAGGTCGCACCGCTGCTTTGCCTCGTTGACGAAATCCGCCAAACGGCCGTGGTTGTCGCCAATGGTGCTCTCGCGCTGGACGGTGATGCCCAGAGCCGCCAGTTCCCGGCTGAGGTACTGGGCGTTGGTGTTGAGAATGTTGCCGAGCAGCAGCTCGGTGCCCACACTGATGATCTCTGCTGTCATGGCTTTCACCCCTCAAATTCGACCTGATCGGTGATACGGATGCGGATGCGCTCGGCGCTCTCTGCTGCTTCGGCTTCCAGCGCGGCAAGGCCGGGCATGGCGGCTTCGGCCTCCAGAATTTCGGCCAGTTCCGGGCGGATCTTCGGGTGCGGCGGGGTGAAGATGGTGCAGCAGTCCTCGTAGGGCAGGATGCTGGTCTCAAAGGTGTTGATGTGGCGTGCCGTCTCCACGATCTCGGTCTTGTCCATGCCGATGAGCGGGCGCAGGATGGGCAGATCCTGCGCAGCATCGGTGCACTGCAGGGCCTTGACGGTCTGGCTGGCTACCTGAGCCAGACTCTCGCCGGTAACAAGGGCTTCGCAGCCCTGCTTCTTGGCAATAACGTTGGCAATGCGCATCATGCTGCGGCGCATCAGCACCGTGAACAGCACATCCGGAGCATTATCCCGGATGTACTCCTGCGGCTTGGTGTAGGGCACGACGAACAGATTGGAGCTGCCCGTATAGATGCTGGTGAGCTGCGCCAGAGCTTTTACCTTGAGCTTTGCGCGCTCCGAAGTGTACGGCGGAGACGCAAAGTGGATGTGGTCCAGTGCCAGACCGCGCTTTGCCATGCGGTAAGCCGCCACGGGACTGTCGATGCCGCCAGACAGCATGTTCAATGCACGGCCGCTGGTGCCCACGGGCAGACCGCCCTCGCCGGGCACTTTGGGGCCGTGGATGTAGGCGCCGTAATCACGAATTTCTACGATCACCTTGAAATCCGGGTTATGCACATCCACCTTGAGGTAGTTGTGTTTGCCCAGCAGATAGGCACCCAGCTCCCGCATCAGTTCAGGGCTGGTCATGGGGTAGGTCTTGTCGGAGCGGCGCGCCTCCACCTTGAAGGTGCGGATGCCGTGCAGGCTGGCGCCGAGGTAATCCTCAGCGGTCTGGCAGATGGTGTCAAAGTCCTTGTCGCAGACCACGGCGCGGCTGAGCGCCGCAAGGCCGAACACCTTGCTCACCCGGTCAAAGGCGAGGTCCATATCCACGTCCTCTTCCTCAGGCTCCATGTAAAAGGTGGACTGGGTGCAGTAGACCTTGAACTTGCCCACGGTCTTGAGCCGGTAGCGCAGAATTTTCATCATCGCCGACTCGAACTGGTTGCGGTTGAGGCCTTTCAGGGACATTTCACCCTGATAGCCCATGATAATTTCATGCATAAATGTTGTATCTCCTGATCGTAGGATTTGTAATAGATAACTTTTGAGGGACCCCAAGTCACCTTGGGTGACAGCCCTCTCTGAGATGGGGCCTTTGGCATAACGGAAAAGTTGTCCGCTATATCCCAAAGGCTCCCTCCTTGAGGGAGCTGGCACGGCGTAGCCGTGACTGAAGGAGTCTCACTTCCGGATCTTCTGCAGATGCTTCATGCCGTCCTCAAAGCGGTTGAGAAAAGCATCCACATCCTCGGGGGTGTTGTCGCCGCAGAAGGACACGCGGATGGCCGTGTCGATGGCAAGCGGGTCTTTGCCCATGGCTGCCAGCGTGTGGCTGGGCTGGCCGCGGCCGCAGGCACTTGCCGAGGAAACATACACCTGTGCTTCGGCCAGCCATGCCAGCATGGTCTCGCTCTTGATGCACATCTCGCTGAAGTTCAGCACCTCGGGCACCGCGTTTTCCGGGCTGTTGAGCTCCACCTCCGGGAAAGCCTTCAGCCCGTCCCGCAGACGCTGGTTCAGGGCCTTCATAGCGGTGTCACGGCTCTTCATGGTCTTGGCAAGACGGGTGGCGGCTGCGGCAAGACCCATGGCGTAGGGCAGGTTTTCGGTGCCCGGGCGCAGGCCGCGCTCCTGCTCACCGCCGAGGTACGGCGGCCGGAACGCCTGCACCAGACGGTCAGAAAGATACAGCGCGCCAATGCCCTTGGGAGCGTGGATCTTGTGGCCGCTCACCGACAGGGTATCGATGTTCGTCAGCTTGATGGGCACACGCATCCACGCCTGCACTGCGTCCACATGGACAATGGTGCGGCTGTTGCGGCGCTTGACCTCGGCGGCAAGGTGTTCCACATCGTTGCGGGTGCCCACCTCGTTGTTCACCATCATGCAGGCCACGAGGATGGTGTTCTTGTCCACATACTCCAGCATTTCGTTGATATCCAATGTGCCGTCCGGGCGGGGCTTGACCACCGTGACGTTGTAGCCCTGCTTCGCCAGCTCTTCCAGCGGGCGCTGGACGCTTGGGTGCTCAAAGCCGGACACCACGATGCCCTTGCCGAAAGTGCGGGTGCGCACCGCGCCCAGCAGGGCCAGATTGTTGCTCTCGCTGCCGCAGGAGGTAAAGTACAGCTCCTTTGGCTTGCAGCCCAGTGTACGGGCCACAGCGGCACGGGCGGCGTTCAGCGCTTCCTCGCTGCGGGCACCGGGGCCGTACAGGCTGGACGGGTTTGCCCAGTGTTCCCGCATGGCCTTGTCGATGACATCCGCCACCTCGGGAGCCACCATGGTGGTAGCGGCGTTATCCAGATAATGCAATTCAGGGTTTTGCAGCATAAAAGGGATTCCTGCTTTCTGTTTTCATAATAATCCAGTTTAATTATAGCACAGAAAGCTGTAGAACGCAAAATATTCGCGTTTGCGAGCGCAGCGCAGCAATGAAAGCCCCAGTGGGGCTTTTAAGCGACAGAACGGTCTTGCGCAGCAAGATGGAGGGGCCTCGCCCCGACAAGTTCGTATATGTTTTTCCTTGACAAACACCCCGGCATTGTGCTATCTTTACTGCATAGAGACCGTATCTCTGCTGACGGAACCTTGTGGAGCACCACAGTGCAGGGATGGCGGGAGAGTCAATGCCGACCGTCTGGGCAGCCTTGCGCAATTGCTGCGCAAAGCTGCCTTTTTTGTTGTCGGAAGTTGTTTTTATAAGCAGGGTGCGTTGAATGGCGGGATTTTTTGTCCGCAGACAAGGCGATTTTTCGCAGCAATCCTGACGGATTGCAAGGGGAAGCAACGCAGGATGCGAGCAAAAAGGCCGTTCAGGCAGCATGCAATGCTTGTGAAAACGACTTTCAAAGGAGGATGTCTGATGAAAACCGATATCGAGATCGCACAGGAAGCCAAAATGAGACCCATCACCGAGATCGCCGCCCAGCTGGGCCTTTCCGATGAGCACGTGATTCCCTATGGCCGCTACAAGGCCAAAATCGATCACCGCCTGATCCATGATGCCAAAAAGCAGGGCAAGCTGATCCTTGTCACTGCCATCAGCCCCACCCCGGCGGGCGAGGGCAAGACCACCACCAGCGTGGGTCTGGCCGATGCCATGAACGCTCTGGGCAAAAAGACCATGCTCTGCCTGCGTGAGCCGTCCCTCGGCCCCGTGTTCGGTGTCAAGGGCGGCGCAGCCGGCGGCGGCTATGCACAGGTGGTGCCCATGGAGGATATCAACCTGCACTTCACCGGCGACCTGCACGCCATCGGCACGGCCAACAACCTGCTGGCCGCCATGATCGACAACAGCATCCAGCAAGGCAACCCGCTGAACATCGACCCCCGCCGCATCACATGGAAGCGCTGCATGGACATGAACGACCGCCAGCTGCGGTTCATCGTGGACGGTCTGGGCGGCAAGGTGAACGGCACCCCCCGCGAGGACGGCTTTGATATCACCGTTGCCAGCGAGGTGATGGCAATTTTCTGCCTTGCCACCAGCATTTCCGATCTGAAGGAGCGTCTTTCCAAGATCGTATGCGCCTACACCTACGACGGCAAGCCCGTCACTGCCGGTGAGATCGGTGCTGCCGGTGCCATGACCGCCCTGCTGAAGGACGCGCTGGACCCGAACCTTGTACAGACGCTGGAAAACAACCCCGCCATCATCCACGGCGGTCCCTTTGCCAACATCGCCCACGGCTGCAACAGCGTGCTGGCTACCAAGCTGAGCCTTTCTCTGGCCGACTATACCATCACTGAAGCAGGCTTTGGTGCTGATCTGGGCGCAGAGAAGTTTTTGGATATCAAGTGCCGCTACGCCGGTATCGCTCCCTCTGCCTGCGTGCTGGTGGCCACTGTGCGTGCCCTCAAGAGCCACGGTGGCGTGGCAAAGGCCGACCTGAGCCAGCCCAACCTCGAAGCCGTCAAGGCCGGTGCATCCAACCTCATCCGCCACATCGACAACCTGAAAAATGGCTTCGGCCTGCCGGTGGTGGTCGCCATCAATGCCTTCCCCACCGATACCGCCGAAGAGCAGGCCTACGTGGAGCAGGTGTGCGCCGAGCAGGGTGTTCCCTGCGTGCTGAGCGAGGTGTTCGCCAAGGGCGGCGAGGGCGGCAAGGCGCTGGCCGAGAAGGTGCTGGAGGTGCTGGAGGATCGTCCCATCCAGTACACCTACCCGCTGGAAATGCCCCTGAAGGACAAGATCAACGCCATCGCCACCAAAATTTACCGGGCCGACGGCGTGAACTACAGCGCCGCCGCCAGCAAGACACTGGCCGAGCTGACTGAGATGGGTTACGGAAACCTGCCCGTGTGCATCGCCAAGACCCAGTACAGCTTCAGCGACAACGCAAAGCTCATCGGTGCCCCCACCGGCTTTACCATGGAGGTGCGCGAGGTGCGCCTTGCTGCCGGTGCAGGCTTTGTGGTGGTCATCTGCGGTAATATCATGACCATGCCGGGCCTGCCCAAGAAGCCCGCCGCTGTGGGCATCGATGTGGATGCCAACGGCAAGATCACCGGCCTGTTCTAAGTTTCAAGTAAAAAATAAGAGGTTCGCTCAGTGAACGAACCTCTTATTTTTTATCCTTCTGTGTGGCTGCACAGATAATCCGTCCATACGGCATACCCGGCGGGTCTCAAATGGTAGCCGTCCGGCTGGGCGTAGCTTTCGATCAGGTCGCCGTTTTCATCTGCCAGCACTTCCCACAAGTTGAGAAAATAGCAGTTCTTTTCCAGCGCAATGGCTGCCAGCTCATTGTTGATCTGGCACAGGCGGTCGCGGTTCAAGCCCTCATGGCCGGACTTCTGGCATACTTCCGGCCGCACCGGCGTGATGGACTGCACATAGATCTTTGCATTTGGCAGTGTCTGGCTCAGCATGTCCAGCATCAGCCGGTAATAGGTCAGAAAGCTGCTATAATCGGTATCGCGGCCCAGCACGTTGGTGCCCAACAGAACATAAATAGCTCTGGGCTGCTGGGCGGTCAACGCTTCCAGCGGCACCTCAGCCACGCCGTCGGTGCGCTTGCAGGTGGTGCCGTTAACGATCACGTTCGGCCCAACACCCTTGTACGCACAGAACATGGCGTTCTGCATTCCTTCTTCGTACAGCTGCATGCCCTGCGTCAGGCTGTCGCCCACAAAGCTCACGTCATTGAACCATTCCTTGCCCACAGCCGTGCTGCTCTTTGGCAGCGCCGCCATACGGAAATCCAGCGCAGTGGCCGCGCTGTCTGCAAGCGTCTGCACCGTGAGCTGCCGCGCCACCGCGTAGGAGGCCGTGTTCCAAGTATTATCCTGTGTTACCTCCTGCAGGATGGTGTTCTGCCCAACGCCGGAGGGCCGCTGTTCCCGGTGCAGGCTCTTCCACAACATCCCGATGGCTCCCACCAGCAAAAGCAGCAGCAGCAAAGCTGTCGCCATGAACCGCCTGCGCCAGCGTTTGCGCAACACGCGCCGCCGGTATTCCTGATAGTCTGCCATGCTGTCTCCCTCACTTTTCTGCCCGGGCTATGCTGCGGGCTTTCTCGTTCTTAGTATACCATATCTGTGCATTCCGGCAAGACCCGTTTTCTGCCAGAGTGCCTAAAATTGCAGATTTATTTTGCACGCAGGCATGCCATTGTGTGCAAAAAGCCCGCCTTCTATCGGGTCAAAAGCTTGCATCCTGTACCATAGATGTGTTATACTGAACTGAACTACTATTGATAGGGAGGCTTTCACGATGGCATTTACTCCAAAACTGACTTATAAAGGCAAGCCCCTCGTCCGCAAGGACAATGAGCTGTACTACGGCAATATGACCGACCCATATGTGCTCTATCTGCAGATCACGACCACCAAGCCTGTGGGCGATCAGCAGGTTGCAGACAAGGTCCACCTGATGCTGCTCTCTACCGACACCACCAAGGCTCCGCAGGAGCGCGTGATGCGTCAGACTACCAAGATCGGCCTGTACAACGCTTTGGACATCGGCAGCATCTGGCTGCAGAAGGCAAACGCACAGTAAACAAAAAAGACCGCTGCACCGGAGTGCAGCGGTCTTTTTTGCTTATTCTTCGGTCACTTCAAAGTCGAGTGGCTTGCCGCAGTTTGGGCACTTGGGTGCGCCGTCCAGCAGTTCGTCTTCCTCAAACACGGCGGTGGTGCCGCAGTCCGGGCAGGTCACTTCGTACTGCACGGGGCCATCCTCGGCATCCTCTTCGGCATCCTCTTCGCCATCCCCTTCCAGAGCGACCTCAAAGGTCACGCCGCAGTGCGCGCAGTTGGCTTCGCCTGCATCCAGATCATCCTCGCTGACGTAAACGGTCTCGCCGCAGTTGGGGCAGGCCACTTCATAGAACGGCTCGCTGGCGATGTCATCATCCTTGGCATCGTCATCGTCGTCGCCGTCGGAGTCCTCATCCTCAGCGTCCTCGCTTTCGCCGTCTTCGTCCTCCTCCTCGTACAGATCTGCTTCCAGATCTTCCAGCTCATCGCTCAGGTCGTTGATCTGGTCGTAGGCGCGGGAAAGATCTTCGTCCACGCTCTCGATGACCTCAGCCATTTCACCCAGCAGTGTGCTCATGGCCTTGATGATCTTGCCCTCTTTGGTGGTATCATCAATGCCCAGACCATCGACCAGACCCTGCAGATAAGCTGCCTTTTTGTTCAGTTCCATACGAATGCCCTCCTTAAAATGAGAAAAATCGGAGTTTTAAAAAAACCGGGCAAACGGTTGCCCGCAGCCCGGTTTGGCGTTAAAGGGATCAGACGCGCTCCATATACTCGCCGGTGCGGGTATCGATGCGGATGTGGTCGCCCTCGTTGATGAACAGAGGCACACGAATCTCAGCACCGGTCTCGACGGTAGCGGGCTTCAGGGTGTTGGTGGCAGTGTTGCCCTTGACACCCGGCTCGGTCTGGGTAACTTCCAGCTCGATGAAGTTGGGGATCTCGACGCTGAACACCTTGCCCTTGTAGCTCAGCAGCTTGCACAGCTCGTTCTCCTTGCAGAACTTGAAGTTATCGGGCACATCGGCTGCGTTGACGGGGATGTCATCGTAGGTCTCGTTGTCCATGAAGTGGTACAGATCGCCATCCTCGTAGCTATAGGTCACGTCCTTGCGCTCGATGAAAGCCTGCGGGAACTTTGCGGTCGGGTTGTAGCTGGTCTCAACCACAGAGCCGGTAATCACGTTCTTGGTCTTGGTACGGACAAAGGCAGCGCCCTTGCCGGGCTTCACGTGCTGGAACTCAACGACCTGAAGAACCTGGCCGTCCTGCTCAAAGGTCACGCCATTGCGAAACTCGCCTGCAGAAATCATAGGAATTCCTCCATTAGTTTAATCTCAAATGCTTAACGCATATCTCTATTTATTTTACCCAATCCGTTTGCATTTGGCAAGGGGTTTCGGCAAAAAAGACGATAAAAACACAAAATTTTTTACGTTTTGCACGCTGCATGGTACATCTGCTGCATAGCCCCGGCATCCTCAGCCTGCGTGCCTGCGCTCTCGCAGATGATGACCGGCTGCAGCTTCCGCTCAGCCAGCAGTTCCATCAGCGGCTGCGGCTCCGGGCCGAACTGGGTCTCGGCAAAGGTCCAGTGGCGCTTTTCGCCGCCCGCCGAATACTCGATGCGGGAAAAATGCACATGGAACCGTTCTGCCCGTTGGTCCCCCAGCTTTTCTGCCATGCGGTCAAGGATGGCAGCGTAGTCCTCTTTCGAGCGGATGCCGCCCAGAGTGCGGGCATTCAGGTGGCCGAAGTCGATGCAGGGCGTAATGCGCTTATCCACGCTGCACAGCGCCAGCACCTCGTCCAGTGTGCCCAGCTGGCCGATCTTGCCCATGGTTTCCGGGCAGAGAGTCATATCGGCAAAGCCTGCTTCGTCCAGCGCTTCCACGGCACGGCGCATGGTATCCAGCGCTTTTTCAAGGGCCGCTTCCCGGCTCTGCTTGCCGCAGCTGCCGGAGTGGAAGATGATGCGTCTGCCGCCCAGCGCTTTGCACACCGCCGCACTTTGCAGCAGATACTGGATGCTGTTGAGCCGCTTTTCCTCTTCCAGACTGGACATGCTGATATAATACGGCGCATGCACGCTGAACAGGATATCCTTTGGCCCGGCCAGTGCGGCCATTTTTGCAGCCTTGTCCAGCCCCAGACGCACGCCGCGCCCGCACTGGTACTCGAAGGCGTTCAGTCCCATCTTTGCGGTGTACTCCGGCACATCCAAGCTGCTTTTGTAGCCTTGGGCGGCAAAGCTGTCGCTGGTGCCTGCGGTGCCGAACCGGATCTTCCAATCGCTCACAGAGTCTTGCCTCCCCGGTCATAGTATTTCTGCCAGTGTTTTTTCTCCCACTTACGCTTGAGGATGACCTGCGCACCGAGGTCCGGGCCGCGGGGCACCACCATCAAGCCCGGAATGCCGTACAGCGCTGCCGCCATGCGGTCGGCATAGAGCTGGTCGCCCACCATCGCCATCTGACGGCGCTTCACGCCCATGCGGTGCTGCGCTGCCATCAGAGCAAAGGGCAGCGGCTTTGCGGAGCGGTACAGGTACGCAAGGCCCAGCTTCTGGGCAAAGGGCCGCACCCGCTTTTCCGCACCGTTGGACACGATGGTGAGCCTGACACCTGCCCTGCGCATAGTGTCCAGCCACACGGCCACATCTTCCGGCAGCTCCTGACTGCGGTCGGCGGTGAGGGTGTTATCGATATCCAGCACCAGCGCAGTGATGCCTTTTTCCGCCAGCCATTCCGGCGTGATGTGGGTGACATCCTTGAAAACGTATTCGGGGGTGATGAGCATAGTATTTCTCCCTGCAATGAAAATAGGGGAGCCTGCAATACAGGCTCCCCTACATCGGCGTTAGCAACGCGTATGAAATCTAAAGCAACAGCGATTTCAAGTGATCAATTACTTGAACTTGCGCTTGCGGGCTGCTTCGGACTTCTTCTTGCGCTTGACAGACGGCTTCTCGTAAGCCTCGCGCTTACGGACCTCTGCGAGCACACCGCTGCGAGCGGTGCTGCGCTTGAAGCGACGCAGTGCGCTTTCCAGCGACTCGCCCTCTTTAACACGAATTTCCGACATCTTATTCCCTCCCTTGGACCGTGAGGCAGGAATTTCGTTGTTACATGGTAACTAACAGTAGACAGTATAGCGCATTTTCTCCGGTTCGTCAACCTTTTTTTGAAAGTTTTTTGCGCAAAATCTTTGAAAAGATTTTGAATAAACGTTCCCGGGTGTTTTATGCGCCAGTCCGCCTCTGCGGGTAGTTGTATATCCAGCCTTTCGGCAGGGTATCGGTTGGTTTAGCCCTTGACAGCCAGATTGACCAGACGGCCCTTGACGTAGATCTCCTTGACCAGCTGCTTGCCTTCCAGAGCGGCAGCAACAGCGGGGTCAGCCTTGGCGGCAGCAATGGCGGCAGCAGCGTCAATGTCGGCAGCCACCTTCAGGCGGGCCTTCACCTTGCCGTTCACCTGCACAGCGATCTCCACTGTGCTTTCCACGCACTTGGCCTCTTCGTACTTGGGCCAGGGGTAGTAAGCCAGCTGCTCGTCGTGACTGTGGCCCAGCTTCTCCCACAGCTCTTCGGTCATGTGGGGAGCAAACGGGTTCAGCAGCTGAACAACGGTCTCCAGCTCGGCCTTGGTCGCGCCGCCGTTGTCGTACAGGGCGTTCACCAGCGTCATGAGCTGGGCAATGGCGGTGTTCATCTTCAGGGTCTCGATGTCAGCGCCCACCTTCTTGATGGTCTGGTGCATCAGGGTCTCGACCTGCGGGCGATAGCCCTCGCCCTCCACCAGCTTGTCGCTCAGCGCCCACACGCGGTCCAGGAAGCGGCTGCAGCCTGCAATGGCAGAGGTCTGCCACGGTGCAGCCTGTTCAAAGTCGCCCATGAACATCTCGTACAGACGCATGGTGTCAGCACCGTACTGGTCCACCACCTCGTCCGGGTTGATGACGTTACCCAGAGACTTGGACATCTTCACGATGGGGTGGCGTGCCATTTCGCCGTACTTTTCTTCCAGAGCCTTTTCAGCGGCCTTCTGGCTGCCGTACTCCTTCAGCAGCTTTTCCTGCTCCTCAGCGGGCAGGTTGACAAAGCTGTGGGGGTTCAGGCCCAGGATCATGCCGTGAGCGGTGCGCTTCTGGTAGGGTTCCGGAGAAGGCACAGCGCCGATATCATACAGGAACTTATGCCAGAAACGGCTGTACAGCAGATGCAGGGTGGTGTGCTCCATGCCGCCGTTGTACCAGTCCACCGGAGACCAGTATTCCAGAGCTTCCTTGGAAGCAATGGCATCCTTGCAGTGGGGGTCCATGTAGCGCAGGAAGTACCAGGAAGAACCGGCCCACTGGGGCATGGTGTCAGTCTCGCGGGTAGCGGGGCCGCCGCAGCAGGGGCAGGTAGTCTTGACCCAGTCCTTGTGGCGGGCCAGCGGAGATTCTCCGTCCGGACCCGGCTCAAAATCGGTGATGTCCGGCAGGGTCAGGGGCAGGCTGCTCTCGGGCAGGGGCTGCCAGCCGCACTTTTCACACTTGACCATGGGGATGGGCTCGCCCCAGTAACGCTGACGGCTGAACACCCAGTCGCGCAGCTTGTAGTTGACCTTATCGCAGCCCTTGCCGTTTGCCTCCAGCCAGTCGATCATCTTTTTCTTTGCATCGGTGACGGACAGGCCGTTCAGGAAGCCGGAGTTGACCAGCGTGCCGGTGGCCACATCGGTGAAGGCGGCTTCGTCCAGATTGGACGGGGTATTGCCCTTGACCACCTCGATGATGGGCAGGCCGAACTTCTTGGCAAACTCCCAGTCGCGGGTATCGTGGGCGGGCACAGCCATGATGGCACCGGTGCCGTAGGTGGACAGAACGTAGTCCGAGATAAAGATGGGGATCTCGGTATCGTTGACCGGGTTGATGCCCATGACGCCTTCCAGCTTGACACCGGTCTTTTCCTTGTTCAGCTCGCTGCGCTCAAAGTCGCTTTTGCGGGCTGCCTCGGCCTGATAGGCCTTGACGGCATCGGCATTCTTGAGGATGCCCTTGTCCAGCCACTCCTTGACCATGGCATGCTCCGGAGAAACGACCATGTAGGTGGCACCAAACAGGGTGTCGCAGCGGGTGGTGTACACGGTCAGGGTATCGCCTGCGGTGGTGCCGAAGTTGACTTCTGCGCCGTGGCTGCGGCCGATCCAGTTCTTCTGCTGGGTGGCAACGCGCTCAATGTAATCCAGACCGTCCAGACCATCGATCAGCTTATCGGCATAAGCGGTGATCTTGAGCATCCACTGGCTCTTGACGCGGTGAACGACCTCGCTGCCGCAGCGCTCGCACACGCCGTTGACAACTTCCTCGTTGGCCAGCACGCACTTGCAGCCGGTGCACCAGTTGACGTTCATTTCCTTCTTGTAAGCCAGACCATGCTTATACAGCTGCAGGAAGATCCACTGGGTCCACTTGTAGTACTCGGGGTCGGTGGTATTGATCTCACGATCCCAGTCAAAGGAGAAGCCCAAAGCCTTCAGCTGGCTGCGGAAGTGGTCCACATTGTTCTTGGTGACAATGGCCGGGTGGATGTGGTTCTTCATGGCAAAGTTCTCAGTGGGCAGGCCAAAAGCGTCCCAGCCCATGGGGTACAGCACATTGTAGCCGTTCTGACGGCGCTTGCGGCTGACCACGTCCAGCGCGGTGTAGCTGCGGGGATGGCCTACATGCAGGCCGGCACCCGACGGATACGGGAACTCGACCAGTGCATAGAACTTGGGTTTTTTGTGGTCGATCTCGACATGGAAGGTCTTTTCGTCCTCCCACACCTTCTGCCACTTGGCTTCAACTGCCTTGTAATCGTACTTCATGTTGTTAATCAGCTCCAGACTTTATCCAAAATACCGTTGCTTGGGGGCGTATGCTTTCAAGCTATCTGCCTTTGCCAGAAAACCCTCTCCGTCATCGCTGCGCGATGCCACCTCTCCCGAAGGGGAGAGGTTTTGTGCAGACCGCAGCCTTCCCTCTTTTGCGCAAGCTCCCCCTTTCGGGGGAGCTGTCAGGGCGGACGCCCTGACTGAGAGGGTTCTTTTTTCAGGTAGACAGCTGTTTGCCTGAATCATTCAAGGGTGCTGTCGGGGGTGAGGTACTCGGAGATATCAATGGGCTCACCATCTGCCCACAGGTGCTCCAGATCGTAATAGGTGCGGGTGTTGGGCACGAATACGTGCACGATGACGTTGGAATAATCCAGCAGCACCCAGTTCTTGGAATCGTAGCCCTCCGTGCTGTAGGGTTCCAGCCCCTTCTGAGAAAGCTCAAATTCCACCTCGTCGGCCAGAGATGCCACCTGCGTGGTGGAAGTGCCGGAGGCAATGACAAAGTAATCGGTGAGCACGGTCAGGCTTTCCACCTTGAGCACGCGCACATCGTGGGCCTTTTTCTTATCCAGGATCTTTGCGATCTCAATGGCAAGCGCCTTGCTGTCGTTGAAGTTCTCCATATGTTTTTCCTTTCTGTCAGTTTCAGTTTGCGGAGCCTGCGGCCTGACCATCGGTGGTAACAGCGCCTTCAAGGTCTGTCTCGCCGCTCAGGATGGCATCGTCCGACTCCTTATCGATGCGGCCCATATACTGCACGTTGGCATCGGTGGATGCACTGCCGTGGGGCCACTCGTCGGTGACAAGGTTCATTTCGCTCACATCAATGGGGCCGGTGTAGGTGCAGAAATACTGGTTGAGCAGGTTTGCAATGGAACCCGCATCCGGCACCACGCAGGAGTAACCGGCAAAGGTGTCGGTCTTGCCCACATTGGGCACGCCCATGAACACCGGCGTCTGCGCCAGAATGATGTTGGAGCTGTCGAGCTTGAGGAAGGACACCACCAGCTTTGCAATGGTGGAAATATCCATATCCGTCTTGATATAGTTCTTGAACACCAGCGGCAGCTGGTTCAGGATATCGGTAACGCCCATGGCGCGGGCACGCTTGAACAGGCCGGCATAGAAATAGCGCTGCATGTTCAGGCGGTCGATATCGGAATTGGCGTAGCCGTCGCCGTGGCGGCAGCGCACAAAGAACTCTGCCGATGCACCGTTCAGATTGCGGTAGCCCTTGAGCAGCTTGCTGCCGCCGTAGGACATATCGTGAGGGATATACACCTCAATGCCGCCAAAGTTATCCACCATATCCACCAGTGCCTGCATATCCACCGTCACATAGTAATCGATGGGCAGTCGGAACTGATCGTAGATGACATCGGCCAGAGCGGCGATGCTGCCGCCGTTGGAGATTGCCACCGAGTTGATCTGATAATTCGTGGCGGCGTAGGTCTTGCCATTGGAAAGGGTGATTTTTTTGTTCTTGGTGGTGACAAGGCTGTTGCGGGGGATCTGCAGCATCCGCAGTGCACCGTTCTTGATGTCGAACTGCACGTACAGGATCATGTCGGTCATGCCGTCGTTGGAAGTGGGGTCGTTGGAATAATTGCGGCCCTCTTCATAGTCGATGCCGCAGACCAGAATGTTCACCACATCGCCCTTGTATTCCTCAGCTGTCTTGACCTCTTCCTCAATGGTGGGGGTGCTGTCGTCCGGGCGGATGCTGTCCTCCACCTTGTTTACAAGGCTGACTCCGTACACCACCACACCGGAGATCACCGCGATGATGGCCATGACCACTGCAAAAGGCAGCCAGAGGGGCATTTTCTTTTTCTTTTTGCGGCGGCGCGGCGGCTTCTGCCCTGCTCCCTGTGCCGGGCGGCGCGGCGGCTCATTGTGTGCACCGCCTGCGCTCTGCTTTGCATCCGTGCTGGACGCAGCGTGGCGCGGTGCGGCTGCTGCCGGATCCGGCCGGTTCAGAGAACGCGAAGTATTGATATGGCGTGGCGTCTGGCTCATGCTTTTTTGTATCCTCCAGATTTTCGCGGTCCTGCAAAAAAATGTTCCTGCAGACCTGTCATGCTCTTAAGTATAGCATTATCCGACGAAATCTGCAATCCGTTTTCTGTTTCCGCTTGTTTCAGAGCATCTGTGCTCTCACCGTTCATTCTTCCCGCTGCGGGCAAGGATATCCTCATAGGCAGCCTTGGACATCGGGTCAAGGGGCTTGCCCTGCGAGAGCACGAAATCGTTGGTCTGCTTCAGCGCGGCCAGCATAGCGGCATCCAGATTCTTTTTTTCCAGCTTGCGCAGCTTTTCCACGCCGGGCCAGTCCCGCTCCGCGCTGGTCATATCGGCCAGATACAAAATTTTGTCAAGCCGGGTCATGCCGGGTTTGCCCGCCGTGTGGCAGGCAATAGCGCTAAGCACCGCTTCGTCGGTCACACCCCACTGGGTGCGGGCCAGAATGGCGGCGCACACGCCGTGCCACACCGGGGCCGGGCGCTCTTCGCCGCCCTCGGCATACTGGGGGTAAGCGCGCAGGATCTCGCGCATCTCATCCTTGCTGATCTCCTTGGCCGAGTCGTGCAGCAGGGCTGCCAGCGCGGCGCGCTCCTCATCCTCACCGTAGATCTTTGCCAGCTTGACGGCCATTTTTTTTACATTCAAGGTATGCTCATAGCGCTTATCGCTCAAGCGGCCGCGCACAAGCTCCTTTGCCTGTTTGAGGTTCATTGGCTGATACTTCCTTTTTGTAGAGTTTCTCCCGGCGGATGACCGCCCGCACCGCCTCCGGCAGCTCAGCTTCACACCCTTCGCCTGCAGTCAGACGGGTGCGGATGTCGCTGCTGGCCATGGGCAGCGCCTGTACCGGTGCAAACAGGATGCGTGCCCCGGTGGGGTCCAGCCGGAGAGCCTTTGCGTGCAGCTCGGGGTCGTCGCCCACATGGCGGCTGGTGACCACCAGATGGGCAAGGCGCAGGATGTCCTGCCAGCGGTGCCAGCCGTCAAAGCTCAGCAGCATATCGCTGCCAATGGCAAGGTACAGCTGTGCCCCGGGATTTTCCCGGGCCAGTTTTTCCACCGTGAGCACCGTATAGTTGCGGTTTCCGGCAGCGGCCTGCTCGATCTCCCAGCCGCTGACTTCCAGCTGCGGGATGGTGTCCGCATCCTCTTCCAGTGCATGGAAGCAGCTGCACATTTCCAGCCGCAGTGCGCCCGGCGCAGAGGTCTTCTGCTTGAAGGGCGAAAGCCCGGCAGGCATCACCACCACCTTATCCGGCTGCACGCGGGCAGCGGCAGCGCGCAGATTGTTCAGGTGGCCGTTATGGGGCGGGTCAAATGTACCGCCGTAGAGAAGAACTTTCATTTTTACTTCAGCAGATCAGCGTAGGCGCTGTCCTTTTTCTTCTGCAGGTACAGCACGAACTTGGAGCCGATCACCTGTACGCAGTCGGCACCGGTGGCCTCAGCCAGCTTGACCGAAGCTTCACGGGCATTGTACATGCTGTTTTCCAGCACCTTGAGCTTGATGAGCTCACGGGCATCCAGACAGTCTTTCACGCCCTGGATCATGGTCTCGTCGATCTCGCCCTTACCCACGATGAAAACGGGGTCCATGGTGTTTGCCTTGCCGCGCAGAATGGCGCGCTGTTTGCTTGTCAGCATAGTTTTTTCTCCTTTATTTTGAGGTTGATATTTCGATAAAGAAACGATTTAGAATTGTCTCCGCTTGTGGTGAGAAACTCCTTCAGTCAAAGCCTTGCGGCTTTGCCAGCTCCCTCAAAGAGGGAGCCTTTGGCAGAAACGAAACGCTTGCCGGACTGCCAAAGGCCCCATCTCCGAGGACGACTTCCCCCGGCCGGGGGAAGATGTCACCGTAGGTGACAAAAAGGGGAATCTGTCTGCGAAGCAGACTGGGGGAGTTCATTCTGCCA
Organism: Faecalibacterium sp. BIOML-A4; assembly: GCF_009679665.1. Taxonomy (NCBI): domain Bacteria; kingdom Bacillati; phylum Bacillota; class Clostridia; order Eubacteriales; family Oscillospiraceae; genus Faecalibacterium; species Faecalibacterium sp. BIOML-A4. Next base: position 41,217 of record NZ_WKZG01000003.1, read on the forward strand.
GAAATCCCGGCAGCTGCTGTTCCAGCACCGCCAGCGCATTGCCGCGGTGGCTGATGGCATCCTTTTCGTCCGGGGTCAGCTGGGCGTAGCTGCGGCCCTCGGTGTTGGGGCGCTTATCGTGCTTTCCCACGCCGCAGTCGGTGGGGATGAACAGCGGGTCGTAGCCAAAGCCGTAGTCCCCGCACAGCCGCTCAAAGGCGATGCTGCCCGGGCACTCGCCCATGCAGGTCAGATGCCGCCCATCCGGCAGGATGAAGCACACCGCGGACACGAATTTTGCACCCCGCTGCCCGGCAGGCACAGCCTGCATGGCGTCCAGAAGCCTGTCGTTGTTGGCTTCGTCGTCGCCGTGGCGGCCGCAGTAGCGGGCACTGTACACGCCGGGCGCACCGCCCAGCGCATCCACGCACAGGCCGGAGTCATCGGCGATGGTGGGCAGGCCGCATGCCCTGCAGATAGTCTCGGCCTTGATGAGGGCGTTCTCGGCAAAGGTGGTGCCGGTCTCCTCCGGCTCGATGGTGATGCCCAGCTGCTTCTGGCTGACCACCTCGTGGCCCTGCGCTTCCAGAATGCGGCGCAGTTCGCGGAGCTTTCCGGCGTTGCCGGTAGCTGCACAAATTTTCATGCTGCGGCCCTCCTTAGTGCTTCCACTGTCGCGGGAGCAGCTCTTCCACAAAGCCCTCCGGGGTAAAGGGCAGCAGGTCGTCGATGCCCTCGCCCACGCCGATGAAGCGCACCGGCAGGCCCAGACGCTGCTTGACCGCTACCACGCAGCCGCCCTTGGCGGTGCCGTCCAGCTTGGTCAGGATGATGCCGGTAGCATCTGCAGCCTTGCAGAATTCCTTGGCCTGACTGATGGCGTTCTGGCCGGTGATGGCATCCAGCACCAGCAGCGTTTCAAGGCTGGCTTCCGGGCTGGCCTTCTTGACGCTGCGGCTGATCTTGGAAAGCTCTGCCATCAGGTTTGCCTTGTTGTGCAGACGGCCTGCGGTGTCGGCAATGACCATGTCATAGCCGCGTGCGGTGGCAGACTTTACGGTGTCGAAAATGACAGCCGCCGGGTCTGCGCCCTCGCCTGCGCTCACAATGGGCACACCGGCGCGGTCGGCCCAGATCTCCAGCTGTTCGCTGGCTGCGGCACGGAAGGTATCGCCTGCGGCCAGCATCACCTTTTTGCCCTCGCGGGTATAGTGATCGGCCAGCTTGGCAATGCTGGTGGTCTTGCCCACGCCGTTCACGCCAATGACCAGAATGACGGCCGGCTTGCCGGAAAGATCCATCTCGGCATCCGGTGTCATTTCCTCGGCAATGATGTCGCGCAGGGCATCCGCCGCCTCTTCGCCGGTCTTCAGGCCCTTTTCGTGCACACGGTCGCGCAGCTTGTCCACCAGACGCACGGCCACCTCGCCGCCCACATCCGCAAGGATGAGCTGCTCTTCCAGATCATCGTACATATCATCGTCGATGACGCTGCCGGTGAGGGTGTTGAGGATATTGCCCCAGAAACCGGTGCGGGTCTTTTCCAGACCCGTTTTCATTTTTTCCTGTTCTTTTTCTTTGTTTTTCTTGCCAAATCCGAAGAACCCCATGGTGTCCTCCTATCTTTTTCTTTAATATATATCAGGAAACCAGCGTTGCGTCAACCTGTTCCAGATCAAGCTTGAGCAGCTTGGACACGCCGTCCTCCTGCATGGTAACGCCGTAAAGCACATTCGCGGCTTCCATTGTGCCGCGGCGGTGGGTGATGACGATGAACTGGGTCTTGTCGCTCACCCGGCGTAAGTACTGGGCAAAACGCACCACATTGGCATCGTCCAGAGCGGCTTCGATCTCGTCCAGAATACAGAACGGGGCCGGGTTGACCGCCAGAATGGCAAAGTAGATGCTGATGGCCACCAGCGCCTGCTCGCCGCCGGAAAGCGCTTCCAGATTCTTGATCACCTTGCCCGGCGGTGCCACCCGGATGCCAATGCCGCAGGAGAGCACATCGCTTTCATCCTCCAGCACAAGGCTGGCTTCGCCGCCGCCGAACAGCTCGGTAAATACGCGGCCAAAGTTTTCGTTGATGGCGCGGAAGCTGTCGGAGAAGATCTCCCGCATCTGTGCCGAAAGCTTGGAGATCATGCGGGTCAGCTCATTGCGGCTTTCCTCCACATCGGTCACCTGATGCATCAGGGCATCGTAGCGGGCCTTGACCTCCTTGTATTCCTCGATGGCGCTCACATTCACGCTGCCAAGGGCGCGAATTTTGCCGCGCAGGTCGGCCACCTGTGCGCGCAGGGCCGTCAGGCTTTCAAACTCCACGCAAAGGTTCTCTGCCTGACTGACCGAGAGCTGGTATTCATCCCACAGCTTTGCCACGGTCTGGTCGTACTCGGTCTCGGCAGCGGCCTTGCGCTCTGCAAGGCGGGCCATCTCGCGCCCCATTTCCTCGCGGCTGTCGGAGGAAGTGCGCGCCCGGCTCAGTGCCGCTGTTTCAGCCTGCTGGCGTTCCAGCCGCTGTTCGGTAGCTTCGCGGATGGCCTTTTCTTTTTGGGCGATCTCGGTCTGGCTGTCGGACTTTGCCTGCCGGATGGCTGCAATTTCTGCCCGGCAGCTCTCGCTGCGCTGTGCCAGTGCCCCAAGGCTTTCTTCCAGCGTGGCGCGGCGGGCAGCGGCATCCTGTGCCCGCTGCTGCAGCGCTGCGATCTGGCTGTAGGCCAGTTCTGCATCCTTCTGGCGGGTCACCTGTTCCAGCCGCTTTGCGCTGAGCTTTTGGCTCAGTTCGGTCTGCTGGGCCACAAAGTTGTCGTCGCCTTCGGCAATTCGGTTCATCTCCGCCGTCAGCAGGTCGATCTTTGCCGTCAGCCGGGCCTGCAGGCTGGCAGCTTCCTCTACTTTGCCACGGCTCTCTGTCATGGCCGCCTGCAAAGCGTCGATCTGCTGCTGGCCGTTGCTGCGGGCCGTTTCCAGCTGGGCGGCAGCAGCTTCCAGCCGCTTCTGCTCTGCCTCGGCACGCACTTTGTCGTTGGCGGCGGTGATCTGTTCACTGGCCGTGGCGGTCAGCTCTGCCTGAAGGGCATCTACCTGCTCTTTGCAGCGGTCGGTCTTTTCCTGTGCAGCAAGGCAGTCTTTTTGTAACTTGGCCGCTTTCACCCGCAGCTCTTCCATCTCCTGCTTGCGGGTGAACAGGCCTGCGCTGCGCTGGACGCTGCCGCCGGTAAAGCTGCCGCCTGCATTGATCACCTGACCATCCATGGTCACGACCTTGCTGCGAAAGCCGTTGTCCCGCGCCACGCGAGAAGCTTCGTTGATGTCGTCCACCACGATGATGCGGCCCAGCAGGTTCGATACGATGTTGTCATACCGGCGGTCGGCCTGCACCAGACTGGAGGCAAGCCGTGCCGTACCGGAGAGTCGGCCACGGAACACGCCGGGCTGGACGGTATCCAGCGGCAGGAAGGTGGCGCGGCCTGCATTGTCATTGCGCAGCAGGGCAATGGCCGCTTTGGCAGCGGCTTCGTTCTCTACCACGATGTTCTGCAGCGCACCGCCCAGAGCTGTTTCCACAGCCACTTCACAGCCCGGCTCCACCTTTAAGATGGCGGACACCGGCCCGATGATGCCCCGCAGGCGGCGGGCACCGGCAGCACGCATGACGGCCTTGACCGAGTTCTGGTAGCCGTCCATGTTCTTTTCCAGTTCCCGCAGCACGGAAAGGCGCTGGCGGGCCGCATCCAGCTCACGGCCAAGGCACTGCTCTGCTGCGTCGGCATCGTCCAGCGCAGCCTTGCGGCCTTTCAGCTTGAGTTCCACGCCGGAACGGACATTTGCCAGCTGCTTCTCGTTTTCTTCCAGCATCCGGCGATACTTGATGGTGTCGTCCAGATCCTGCTTTGCTTCGTCCCGCTGGGCGGTGCTTTCCTGCACGCTCTGCTCAAGGGCAGGCAGGCGCTGGCGGGCTGTTTCCCCGGCAGCTTCGGCAGCGGCCTGCGCCACCTGCGCTTCGGTGCGCCGGGCTGTCAGGCCGGCAAGTTCTGCTTTCAGGGTATCCTTGCGGGCACCGCTGGCACTGCTAGCATCGGTCAGACGTGCGATCTCCGCGTTCAGCGCATCGATCTCTGCCGCCAGCTTTTCGCCCTCCGCTTCCATGGTCTTTGCCACGGCCCGGTGGCGTTGCAAGGCGGCCTGTGCCTCGGTGCTGTCCTGTTCCCCGGCGCTGATCTCTTCCTTCAGGGATGCGGCGCTCTCCTCGTTGCGGAGGATGTCGTTTTCCAGCACAGCGATACGGCTCTCCGACCCGCTGATCTGCTCGGTGATGCTGCGGATATCCCCATTCAGGCGCTCAACAGCAACCGTAAGCTGCTGTGCCTGCATCCGGATCTCCTCAGCCTCCTGCTCGGCGGCTTTCGTCTCCCGGTCAAAGCGCTCGTAGTCGGCCTGTGCTGTCTCGTAGTCCCGCACCTGCTGGCGCACGGCTTCACGCGCGCGGTGCACACCGTCGGTCCACAGGGTCACTTCCAGCGTTTTGCGCTGTGCGGCCAGCTCGAGGAACTTTTCTGCCTTGGCGCTCTCTTTTTCCAGCGGGCCTACCCGGCTTTCCAGCTCGCCAAGGATGTCCCGCAGGCGTTCAAGGTTTTCGCCCGCCGCAGCAAGGCGGCGTTCTGCCTCGGTCTTGCGGTAGCGGTACTTGGCAATACCGCAGGCTTCCTCAAAGATCTCGCGGCGCTCACTGCTTTTTGCGGCCACGATCTCCGCAATGCGGCCCTGCCCGATGACCGAGTAGCCGTCGCGGCCAATGCCGGTATCCAGCAAAAGTTCGTACACATCCTTCAACCGGCACACCTGCCCGTTGATGGTATACTCGCTGTCGCCGGAGCGGTAATATTTGCGGCCAATGGTCACTTCGTCCGCATCCACATCAAAGGTGTGGTCTGCGTTATCCAGCGTCAGCCGCACCTGCGCAAAGCCCATGGCTCCGCGCCGCCGGGTGCCGCCGAAGATCACGTCCTCCATCTTGCCTGCCGCGCGCAGCTGGCGGGAGCTGGTCTCGCCCAGCACCCAGCGCACTGCGTCCGAAAGGTTCGACTTGCCGGAGCCGTTGGGACCTACCACGCCAGTAACGCCTGCGTCGAACCGAATTTTGACTTTATCGGGAAAGCTCTTGAAGCCCTGGATCTCCAGTTCCTTGAATACCATTTACTTTTCCTTTATCACACCCAGCAGCTTGAGCGCTTCTTTTGCGGCGCACTGCTCAGCGGCCTTTTTGCTGCGGCCTTCGCCACGGGCCACGCGGTCAGAGTTGAACCGCACAGCCACCACGAAATGCTTGTCATGATCCGGGCCGGACTCGCTTTCTACTACATAGCTCAACCGCTCTTCCGGGTTCTGCTGCACGATCTCCTGCAGGCGGGTCTTATAGTCAGCCTCGGCGTGCTTGCCCTCGGTGATAAAGGGCAGGATGAAGCTGCGGGCCACATCCATGCCGCCATCCAGATACAAAGCCGCGATCAGCGCTTCAAACGCATCGGACACAACGCTGGGGCGGGTGCGTCCGCCGCAGCGCTCTTCGCCGCGGCCAAGGCGCAGGTACTCGCCCAGATCGATCTCCTGCGCGAACTGAAACAGTGCACCCTCGCTGACAAGGCTGGCGCGGATGCGGGTCAAATCGCCCTCCGGCCGGTCGGCATAGGCGTGGAACAGATAGTCTGCCGAGACGATCTGCAGCACGCTGTCGCCCAGAAATTCCAGCCGCTCGTTGTGCTTGACCGGGGTGCGGCTCTCGTTGGCATAGCTGGTATGGGTGAGCGCGATCTCCAGCAGCTCCGGGTTTTTGAACTTATAACCAATAATTGTTTCCAACTGATGGCTCATATGTTTTAGCTCCCTTATTGATGGTCAGCATCCTCGCCCTCTCAGGCTCACGTCCGTTCGCCAGCTCCCCCAAAGGGGGAGCCCTTGGCAAATCGATGCAGTCTGCACGAACTGCCAAAGCCTCTCACTCTGAGGAAAGACTCTCCCCGGCCGGGGAGAGATGTCACAATAGCGACAGAGTGGGGAATGTGGCATTGCGAAGCAATGACGGAGAGGGCAAGCCCGCTTCCCTTATTCCTCAGTTTTCTGTGCCGCAGCCAGCTCGTCCAGCGCAGACTGCATGGTGCCGCACAGATCGTTCTCCACGCAGATCTTTGCCTGACGGATGGCGTTCTTGATGCCCTTGGCTTTGGAAGAACCGTGGGCCTTGATGACCGGCTGCTTGGCCCCCAGGAAGGGTGCGCCGCCGTACTCCTCGCTGTCCATCTGGTGCTTCAGGTCTGCCACGCTGCCCTTGAGCAGCAGATAGGCCAGCTTGCCGCCGAGGTTTGCGAGGAACATTTGTTTCAGCATGCCCAGCAGCATTTTTGCCACGCCCTCGGTCAGCTTGAGGATCACATTGCCGGTGAAGCCGTCGCACACCACCACGTCCACTTCGCCACCCGGCACATCGCGGGGCTCGATGTTGCCCACAAAGCGGATGCCGGGGGTGGTCTTGAGCAGCTGGTGGGCTTCCTTGAGCATGGGGGTGCCCTTGCTCTCCTCGGCACCGTTGTTGGCCAGCGCCACGCTGGGGCTGCAGCGGCCTTCCACCTTGTTCACATAGCAGCTGCCCATCACGGCAAAGGCTGCCAGCATCTCGGGGCGGCACTCCACATTGGCACCGCAGTCCAGCAGCAGATAAGCCTGCTTTTTGGCGGGCACCATGGTAGCCAGAGCCGGACGCTTGATGCCCTTGAGGGTGCGCACGATGAGGCTTGCGCCCACATGCAGCGCACCGGTGCTGCCGGCGGAAACAAAGGCATCGCCCTTGCCGTCTTTCAGCATGTTCAAGCCCACCACGATGGAGGAATCCTTCTTCTGGCGGATGGCACGGGCAGGCTCATCGCACATATCGATGACCTCGGTGCAGTTCACCAGCTCAATGCCGTCCAGCGGGATGCTGTTCTCCTGTGCGGTCTTGCGCACCAGCGCTTCGTCGCCCACACCTACGACGGTGATGCCGTACTCTTTCACGGCCTGTGCGGCACCCTCCAGCACCGCCAGAGGGGCGTTGTCGCCGCCCATCATATCCACGATAATCTTCATAGCTTTTCTCCCTTCTTAAAGAGAAGTTTCATCCAGCCAGTGCTGGAAGCTGGCAACAGCGCGCTGAGCCTGTGCCATGTAACGCAGGCGCTTGTCCCGCGGGCGGCTCTTCTCCGGCAGCGGAGGAAGGATGCCCATATTCGCGCCCATGGGCTGGAAGTGCTTGTTCTCGGTAGTCAGGTACTGCACCAGTGCGCCGCACATGGTGTCGGCAGGCGGGGCGGGCAGCTCTTTGCCTTCCAGCCGGGCATACAGGCTGCGGGCCGCCAGCAGGCCGCAGGCAGCGCTTTCCATATAGCCCTCAAAGCCGGTGATCTGGCCCGCAAAGAACACATTGGGGTGTTCTTTCAGGCACAGCTGGGCGCTGAGCACCCGGGGCGCATCGAGGAAGGTGTTGCGGTGCATGACACCGTACCGCACAAACTCGGCATTTTCCAGCCCGGGGATCATGCTGAACACCCGCTTCTGCTCTCCCCACTTGAGGTTTGTCTGGAAGCCCACGATGTTATACAGGGTGCGTTCCTTATTTTCGGCCCGCAGCTGGACATTGGCCCATGGACGGTGTCCGGTGTTGGGATTCACAAGGCCCACCGGGCGCAGCGGGCCGAAGCGCATGGTGTCGGCACCCCGGGCGGCCATAATTTCGATGGGCATACAGCCCTCATACACGGTGACGGTGTCGGCCTTTTTGCCGTGGGCATCCGGGTCGGGCTGAGCAGACTGCTCGGCCCCGGTGTCAAAGTCGTGCAGCGGGGCACGCTCTGCCGAAGCGAGAGCTGCGTGGAATTTCTCGTACTCTTCCTTGTTGAAAGGGCAGTTCAGGTAGTCGGCCTCGCCCCGGTCATAGCGGGAGGCGGCAAACACCTTGTTGTAATCAAGGCTTTCAGCGGTGACGATGGGGGCCACAGCATCGTAGAAGTGCAGACGCTCGTCCCCGGTCAAGGCCCCGATCTCATCGGCCAGTGCGCCGTCGGTCAGGGGGCCGGTGGCCACCAGAATGGGGGCAGATGCATCGATGTGCTCCACCTGCTCCCGGTGGACGGTGATATTTTCACAGCTTTCCACCATGCGGGTCACTTCGGCGCTGAATGCGTCGCGGTCCACCGCCAGCGCACCGCCAGCGGCCACGCGGGCCGTCTCGGCGGCGTTCAGCAGCTGGCTGCCCATCCGCCGCATCTCTTCCTTCAGCAGGCCGGAAGCAGAGTCCAGCCGCTCAGCTTTCAGGCTGTTGGAGCAAATCAGCTCTGCAAAGCCTGCGCTTTTGTGTGCGGGCGAAAAATGCACGGGCTTCTGTTCGTACAGGTCTACCTGCACGCCCTTGCCCGCCAGCCAGAGGGCGGCTTCACAGCCCGCAAGACCCGCGCCCAGCACGGTTACTTTATAGTTCATAGTTTTATCCTTTTAGTCCTTTTTCGGCACCGGCATCTCGTAGCCGCAGCCTTCCTTTGCGCAATACAGCTTGGAGCCTTTGCGGAACATGGTGCTGCCGCACTTGGGGCACTTGGTGGGCACCGGCATGTCCCATGTCATAAAGTCGCAGTCCGGGTAGCGCTCGCAGCCATAATAGATGCGGCCCTTGGAGCTCTTGCGCTCCAGCATACGGCCCTTGCCGCACTTGGGGCAGATGCCGCCGGTATCCTTGACCAGCCGCTTTGTGCCCCGGCACTCCGGGAAGCCGCTGCAGGCCAGGAACTTGCCGTACTTGCCCACCTTGATGACCATGGGCCGGCCGCACAGGTCGCATACCTCACTGGAAGGCTCATCCGGCACCTTGACCTTCTTGCCTTCCATGTTCTTTTCGGCCTGCTCGAGGCTTGCCGCAAAGCCCTGGTAGAAGTCATCCACCGTCTTGTGCCAGTCGGCCTTGCCGCTCTCGATCTTATCCAGATTCTTTTCCATCTGGGCGGAGAAGTCCACATCCACGATGTGGGGGAACTGCTCCAGCATCAGGCCATCCACCGCCCGGCCCAGCAGGGTGGGCTTGAGCTTTTTCTGGTCGCGCTCCACATAGCCGCGGTCGATGATGGTGGTGATGATGGGCGCATAGGTGGAGGGACGGCCGATGCCGTTTTCTTCCAGTGCCTTGATGAGGGTCGCTTCGGTGTAGCGGGCGGGCGGCTGGGTGAACTTCTGCTCGCTCTTGAGGTCGCGCAGCTTCAGCACCTGACCCTGCTCCAGCGGAGGCAGGGCGGTCTCCTTCTTTTCCTTTTCGTCGGTGGCTTCCTCGTACAGGACGGTGAAACCGTCAAAGGTAACGGTATAGCCGCTGGCCTTGAAACGGTAGTCCGCCGCGCTGACCGTGACGGACACGGTGTCCTGCTGGCAGTCTGCCATCTGGCTGGCCATGAAGCGGCTCCAGATCATGCGGTAGAGCTTTGCGGTGTCGCCGCTGATGCTCTTGTCCACCTCGTCCGGTGTCAGGGACGGCACCGAGGGACGGATGGCCTCGTGGGCATCCTGTGCGGCAGTGGCGCTCTTGGTCTTCCATGTGCGCTTGTAGGGGCAGATATAGGCTTCACCGTAGGCCCCTGCGATATATTCCTTTGCGGCGGCAACGGCTTCATCCGAGATGCGCAGGCTGTCGGTACGCATGTAGGTGATCAGACCCATGGTGCCGTGGCCTGCAATGTCCACGCCTTCGTACAGGGTCTGGGCAGCGCGCATGGTGCGGGTGGCCGTAAAGCCCAAGCGGCGGGATGCCTCCTGCTGCAGGGTACTGGTGATGAAGGCCGGAGTGGGCTGCTTTGCCCGCTTGCCCTTTTTCAGCTCTGCCACCACGTACTCGGCCCCTTCCAGACCCTTTTCAATGGCGCGGGCCTCGGCTTCGCTTTTGGGCAGCAGCTTTTTGCCGCTGGCATCGGTGGCCAGCCGGGCGGTAAAACTCTTGTGGCCTGCGCCGAGGGTGGCATCCACGTTCCAGTATTCGTCGGGCTTGAAGCTCTCGATCTCCTTTTCGCGGTCATCGATCAGGCGCACGGCCACGCTCTGCACGCGGCCTGCGGAAAGGCCCCGGCGCACCTTGCGCCAGAGGAACGGGCTGAGCTTGTAGCCCACCAGACGGTCCAGCACACGGCGGGCCTGCTGTGCGTTGAACAGATCTTCGTCGATGGCGCGGGGATGGGCCATGCCCTCCTTCACGCCCTTTTTGGTGATCTCGTCAAAGGTCACACGGTTCGGCTCGTGGGGGTCCAGCCCCAGAATGTTTGCCAGATGCCAGCTGATGGCTTCGCCCTCACGGTCCGGGTCGGTTGCCAGCAGCACGCCGTCTGCGTGTTTGGCCTTGCTCTTCAATTCCTTGATGAGCTTTTCCTTGCCTTTGATGCTGATGTACTGTGGGGCATAGCCGTGCTCCACATCGATGCCCAGCTGGGAAGCGGGCAGGTCACGGATATGGCCCATGCTTGCGGTGACCTCGTAATCATCGCCCAGATACTTGCCAATGGTTTTCGCCTTAGCAGGCGACTCCACGATAACCAGTTTCGCCATTCGAGTTTACTCCCATTTCAAATTTTCTTTCTTCTCTATCAGAAACGCACCGTGCAACTGCACAGTACGGGATTCTCTATTTTTATATCATACCACAGCTGTTGTGTGCTGCGCCAGCAGAAATTATACTATTTTATCACATACCGCTTGCCCGGCATGCACAGCACCCGGCCGGAAAGCTCCAGCTTCATCAGGGTGCCCAGCAGCACCGCTGTGGGCAGGCCGCTGCGCACGCAAAGCTCCTCAATGCCAAGGGGCTGCGGCCCGATGCAGGAAAGCACCTTCCGCTCATTCTCGCTCAGAGGCTCCGGCTGCTTTGCCGTCACCGCCGCTGCGCTCTGCCGGCGCAGGCCCAGCGGGCCAAGCAGGTCCGCAGCAGAACACACGGCACGCGCTCTGCCGTCCCGCAAAAGGCCGTTTGTGCCTGCAGAATTGGGCGAGTAGATGCTGCCCGGCACCGCGAACACCGGCTTGCCATAGCGTTCGGCGTGAGACACGGTGGACATGGTGCCGCTTTTTTCCTGCGCTTCCACCACCAGCAATGCAGAGCTGAGCGCCGCAATGAGCCGGTTGCGCTGCAAAAATCCATTTGGGCCAACGCCCTCACTGCGAGGCGGGTACTCACTGATCACGCAGCCCTTCTGCTCGATCTTGTGCCGCAGCACCACATTGGCCGCAGGATAGGTGCGGTCGATGGGCACGCCCATCACAGCAATGGTAGGGCAGTTGTTTTTGACAGCAGCGCGGTGCCCGGCGCTGTCCAGCCCGTCCGCAAGGCCGCTGACGATCAAAGCGCCGCTTTTGGCCAGTTCCCCGCCAATGTCCGCCGCTGCGTTCAGGCCGTATTCGGTAGGCTTGCGGCTGCCCACGATGCCCACCGCGCCCGGCTCGTTGAGCCAGAGCGGATCACCGGTGCAGTAGAGCACCAGCGGCATATCCGGGATGCGGGAAAACGCCAGCGGATAGTCCGGGTCGTCAAACGGCAGGATGCGCACACCCAGATCATCGCACCGCATCACCAGCGGGTGGTACTGTTCCGGGGCCAGCTGCTGCGCCCGCAGAGCGGCTGCTTCCCCCGCTGCAAGACGAAATTCTGCCGTATCGCGGGCTTCCCATGCTTCCTGTGCACCGCCAAAGGCATCCAGCACACGGCCCGCGTGAACGCTGGCCGGGCCAAGCACATGGGCCAGCCACAGCCAGCACAGCAGCGGATCCGGGGCAGGCTCCGGCGGGAAAAGGCTGGTCTGCCCTGCAAGGCCGCTCATAGGCTTTCCTCCCGGAAATGCCACAGCAGGATGCTGCCCGCAATGCCGGCGTTCAGGCTTTCCACCCGGTCGGTCATGGGGATGCGCACCGTGCTGCTGCAGGCAGCAATGGTCTCATCGGTCAGGCCCTGACCCTCGCTGCCGATGACGACGCAAACGCCGCCGGGGTAGCTTGCCTGCGCCGCGCTCAGCGGCTGAGACTTGTACAGCGCGGCAGCAAGGCAGGTGATCCCCTTTGCGCGCAGCTGGGTGATGGCATCGGGCATGGCACCGGCTTCGATCACCGGGATGCGTACTGCCGCACCCATGGAAGCGCGCAGGGTCTTGGGGGCATACACACTGGCACAGCCGTCGCTCAAGATCACACCGTCAAAGCCAAAGGCCGCAGCAGAGCGCAGCAGGGTACCCACATTGCCGGGGTCCTGTACCCGTTCCAGCGCCAGATACCGCCCGCCGGCCTTCACTTCGTCCAGTGTGTGCACCGGGGTGCGGAACACGCCGAACACTCCCTGATGGGTGCCCACATCGGCCAGCTTATCGGCCACATGGTCTTCCACAAGGTAGTGTTCACCGGGCAGACCAGCAAGCTCCGGGCACTTTGCCATAGCGCTTTCCGTATAAAACAAGGTCTCCAGTTGCGCACCGCGGGCAAGCTCCGGGCAGAGCTTGCGGCCCTCGGCCAGAAAGCGGCCCTCGCTGCGGCGGAATGCCGCGCTGGAAGAAAGGCGGCAGGCGTATTTGATCTTTGCGTTTTCCCGGCTGGTGATTTTTTCGTCCATCGTGTGTATTCAACCTTTCGCTGTACTGTCGTTCAAAAAGTAGTCTGCCGTCTTGTTCAAAAAATGCAAAAAGGGCAGCGTCTGCCACAAAGTGTTCCTGCGGCAGGGCGCTGCCCTGAAAAACATGTTCCCCTGCCGTAAGAACCCCGGATACAAAACGGACGCCCGCGTATACGCGCGGGCGTCACGATTCAAGTTCCTAATCAGGCGTTCTTGACGGTCTCGACCAGAGCTGCAAAGCTCTTGGGATCGTTAATAGCCATCTCAGACAGCATCTTGCGGTTCAGCTCGATGCCAGCCTTCTTCAGACCAGCCATGAAGGTGGAGTAGTTCATGCCCAGAGGACGAACTGCGTTGTTGATGCGGCAGATCCACAGGTTGCGGAACTGACGCTTCTTCATGCGGCGGCCAGCCAGAGCGTAGTTGCCGCTCTTCATGACCTGCTGCTTGGCCATCTTAAAGTGCTTGCTCTTGCAGCCGTAGAAGCCCTTGGCCAGCTTCAGCATCTTCTTACGACGTTTGTGAGTCATGGTTGCGCCCTTGATACGTGCCATTTTTTATATCTCCTTTAGTTGTCTCAATAGAATGTGTTTGCCTGCGGCTCGCTCTTAGGCGTAGGGCAGCATGCTCTTGATGGTAGCTGCGTTGGTCTTATCAACGTAGCTGGGCTGACGGTAGCCACGGGTCAGCTTGGTGGTCTTCTTGGTCAGGATGTGGCTGCGGAATGCGTGGCCGCGCTTGATCTTGCCGTTCTTGGTCAGCTTAAAGCGCTTCTTAGCGCCAGAGTGCGTCTTCAGTTTCATCTTAGCCATTTTAGTTTCCTCCTAAAATTAGTCCTTATTGGGTTTCGGGATCAGCAGAATGGACATCGTGCGGCCCTCGAGCACCGGCGGCTTATCGGTGGATGCCTGAGGCAGAGCCTCGGCAAAACGTTTCAGCACGTCTGCGCCCAGAGCACTGTGCGCCATTTCACGGCCGCGGAAGCGGATCGAAACCTTAACCTTGTGGCCAGCTGCCAGGAACTTGGCAGTCTGGTTCAGCTTGGTATTGAAGTCGTTGGTGTCAATGTTGAGCGAAAGGCGGGTCTCTTTAACTTCGACCACCTTCTGGTTCTTCTTGGCTTCCTTCTCCTTCTTCTGCTGTTCAAAACGGTACTTGCCGTAATCCAGCACCTTGCACACAGGCGGAACAGCCTGCGGTGCGATCTTGACCAGATCCAGACCAGCATCTTCAGCAGCGCGCATGGCCACCTGAATGGACACAACGCCCTTCTGCTCGCCGTCTGCACCGATCAGACGGACCTCACGGTCACGGATCTGACCGTTGATCTCCAGTTCCTTCGACTTTCCAGCGGTAGCGATAATGAATGCACCTCCAAACAAAATCCATTTTGTTGCAATATTTGGCATAGAAAACGCGGCCGCCCATTTCCAGGACAGCCGCGCAAAAATTCACTCAAAGCCGCAGTCCATTCATAATGAACTGCCTTCAGGTATAGCCCGGGGGATCTTTCCCTCGCAAGGCGAGCGCGGCACAGGCCGTAGCTGCTTTCTTTACCCGGTTATTCTACCACAGGCAGAAAGCGCTGTCAAGCACTTTTTATGCGTTTTGCGGGAAAAATATGACTTTTGAACCCTCTCAGGCGCTGACGCGCCAGCTCCCCCGAATGGGGGAGCTTTTACCGAGAAGGCAAACTTTCCGGTTATTGCACAAAGCTCGCCCTTCGGGAGAGCTGGCAGCGCCGCAGGCGATGCCTGAGAGGGTTTTCCTCCTACGCTTCGATCAGCCTCCCCAGCTCCAGCGAGTAGATGCCCTTATACGTTACCTTCTTTGGCGCAAAGCGCTTATCGATGGCAAGGGCATAGAGGTTCAGCTGCGGGCGGTAGGCCCGCAGGAAGTCCGCTTCGGTCTTGCGGCGGTCGGTCTTGTAATCCAGCAGTTCCAGATGATCCGGGAACACCAGCACAAGGTCTGCAATGCCCTGCACCAGCACCTGCTCATCCTGCACGGCAGCGGCTTCCTGCGCGGAAGCTCCCTGTGCCGTCAGCACGGCCGACGCGGGCAGCGCCGTGATGAAGGCCAGCTCCCGCAGCACCTTTTCGGCTGCGCAGATCTTTGCAAAGGCTTCGCTCTCGGCAAAGCGGCGGATGCGGCCTGCATTGAGTTTTTCCGCAATTTCCGGGGCCACCAGCCGGGTGTCCACCTGCCGCTGGCGCTCTGCAAGGATGGCTTCCTCCAGCGTGCCCGCCGCTTTGGCAGCAGCAAGGGAGGCAAAGTCCGCGTGTTCCAGAAAAGCGTGCAGAGCCGTGCCCATCTCGGCGGCGGTCAGGCCGTCTTTGGAGAGGAAAGCAGGGCGTTCCAGCGTGGTCTGCTCGGCCTTGTGCACGATGCTGGTCACGCTGACTTTGGCGGGCACCGCAGCCAGTTTTGCCGCCGGATACCGCCATGCAAAGCCCTCCTGCAGCTGAGCCACCAATGCCGGGTCTGCCGGGACAGGCTCTGCCGCTTCCGGTTCCTGTTCCGGTGTTTCCGGCTCCGGCTGAGCTTCCTGCACCGTGACCATGATCTCGCTTTCCGTAAACACAAAGGGCAGTTCCAGATCTCCTGCCAGCCGCCGCAGCGGCCCGCCGAAGGGATGCACCAGCAGCGCTGCACGCAGCCAGTCGGCAAAGCTGCCCGCCTGCTGGTTCAGCGTTTCTCCCGCGCCCGCAGCAAGGAATGCTGCCGCCTTGGCAAAGGGATTGCCGGTCTTGGTCATGCCCAGCGGCACCGTGAGGATCAGCTTATCCTGTGCACGGGTGAGCGCCACATATAAAAGGCGCATCTGCTCGCTGCGCGTTTCCTGCGCATGGACGCTGGCAAGGGCTGCGTAGGCTGCAGTCTTGTACATGCTCTCGCCCTGTTCCGGGCGCAGGCGCAGGCCCGCGCCGTATTCCCGGTGCAGCAGCACCGGCTGGTAAGTGTCGCTCAGGTTAAAGTGCCGGGCCGTGTCGCCCACGAACACCACCGGGAACTGCAGACCCTTGGAGCGATGGATGGTCATGATGGTCACACAGCCAGGCCGCGCACCGCCGGGCACAGTGTCCTGCCCGGTAGAACCGGCCTGCGCCGCCGCGTCGATGGCACGCACCAGCGCCGAGATGCCGTTTGCACCGGTCTGTGCACAGAAAGCCGCAAAGCGCCGGGCATCTTCCCGGCGGTGCGCACCGTTTTCCAGTACGCCCAGCGCGGCAAGATAGCCGGTGGAGACAAAGATCTCTTCCAGCAGCTGTTCTGCCGGGGCACTGCGGGCCATGCGCCGCAGTGTGGTGAGCCGGTCATAAAAGTCTTTCACCTTTTGGGTGAACGGCGTTTCATCGTCATTCTGCACCACCTGCAGCACTGCGCCGTACAGACTCATGCGGGAAGCCCTTTTGCCCGTTTCCTTCGCGCCCTGTTCCTCCTGCGCCTTTTTCTGCATTGCGGCGCTCTGGGCACGCAGGCGTACAAGGTCGTCGTCCGTAAAGCCGAACATCGGCCCCAGCATGGCGGCGGCAAGGTAGATATCCTGCGCCGGGTTGTCGATGACCTTCAAAAGCGAGATCAGCGGCCGGATGTGCGCTGCTTCCATCAAGTTTTCGCGCGCATCCGCATACACCGGGATGCCCCGGGCCGTGAGCGCTTCCTCATAAGCGAGGAAGTCGCCGCGCGCCGCCAGCAGGATGCAGCAATCCTCGTACTGCACCGGGCGGGTGGAGCTGCCGTCCCGCACTGGTTCGCCGTTTTTCACCAGTTCTTCAACGCGCTGGGCGATCCACGCCGCGTCGGTCTCAGCGGTGTCGTCGGGCAGGAAGTGCGCTTCCACGCTGCCTGCGTAGTCGCCGGGTGCACCGCACACCAGCCGCTGGCCGTCGCCGTAAGCCGTATCGCCCAGCTGGGGGGTCATGAGCTGTTCAAAGATAAAGTTGATGCCTGCCACCACCTGCGGGGCGGAGCGGAAGTTCGCATCCAGCGCCAGCAGAGCGTTTCCGCCTGCCGTACCCTCCTCCGGGCGGGGGCGGGCAGTGCCGCTGGGCAACGGTGCCCATGCATTCAGCTTAGCCCGGAAGATGCTTGGGTCGGCCTGACGGAAGCGGTAGATGCTCTGCTTCAGGTCGCCCACAAGAAACAGGTCATCCCCCGCCGGGGAAGCAAGGCAGCGGTAAATGGCATCCTGCAAAGCGTTGGTGTCCTGATATTCGTCCACCATCACGGCGGCATAGCTCTGCCGGATGCTCTGGCACAGCGGGGTGCACACGCCATCCGGTGTGCGCAGCAGCCGCAGGGCCTGATGCTCAAAATCGCTGAATTCCAGCAGCTTGCGCTCCTTTTTCTTTGCCGAGAAGCGGGCATCAAAATCCCGCACGGCGGCAAACAGCGCCCGCAGCCGGGGCAGGGCCGCTCTGCGGTCGGCTTCGGCTTCCTCCTCGCTGCAGGAGACAAGCTCCGTAATGTGCTCAAACAGCTTGGCGGCTTCGTCTGCGCGGGTCCTGACCGCCGCCTTATGATCGCCGGTCAGCCGTTTTTTCATGCCCTTGAAGCCGGGTATCTCCTCCATGCCCAGCACATAGGGTGTCAGCTTATCGTACAGCGGTGTCCACTGCCCTGCCGCAGCCAGCCGTTCCACCTCGCCCAGCAGGGCGGCGGCGCTTTCCAGCCGGGAGAGCGGCTCTGCAAATTTATCGTTGACACCGGCCACGGCCTTTGCCTTGGAAGCAGCGGTCTTGCCTTTTTCCTCGGCCTGTGCCTGTGCAAGGACAAAATCTTCCTTACAGTCTGCCAGTGCTGCCGTCAGCAGTTCCCGCGCGGCCTTTGCGCAGCGGGCCGCTTCCGCCAGCAGCAGGTCATGCCAGCAGGTAAAAGCAAAGCCGTTTTCCCGCTGCCATGGTGTCAGATATTCGTCCAGCCTGCGGTCGTAGTCCGGCAGAGCGCGCAGAAAATCGTACACATGCAGGATGGTATTGCCTGCGGCCTGATCGGTGCGGCCCTTTCCGTAAAGGTCTGCAAAGGCACAGAAGTCCGGGTCGCGGTAGGCATTTTCCAGCGTTTCGGCCAGCGCCGAAGCCCGCAGCACCTCCACGCTGCCGGGATCTGCCGGGGCAAAATCCGGCGGGATGTCCAGTGCCTGAAAGTGCTTGTGCAGCAGGTCCAGACAGAACGCGTCAATGGTGCAGATGGGTGCGCGCTGCAAAAGCATCCGCTGGCGGCGCAGGCTCGTGTTGTGGGGCTGCTGCTGGCTGAGCCGCAGCAGTGCCTGCCCGATGCGTGCCCGCAGCTCTGCCGCCGCCGCATTGGTAAAGGTGACGATGAGCAGTTTGTCCGCATCCACCGGGTGGTCCGGATCGGTGATGAGCCGCACCGCGCGTTCGGTCAGCACGGCCGTTTTGCCGCTGCCCGCCGCTGCGCTCACCAGCAGCGCACCACCCCGGTCCTCAATAGCAGCGCGCTGGGCCGGAGTCCATTTGGGCTCACTCATGCCTGCTCACCTTCCTTTCCGTCGTCGGCTTCTTCCGGCTCAAAGGGCTTGGCCGGGGCTTCCAGTGCCCGTTCGCCGATGCCGGTCTCGTGGCAGCAGATAAAGCTGTAGTCGCACCAGACGCAGGGGTTCCTGCCCGCCCCGGCCACCAGCGGTTCCGCAGCGATCTGCCCATCGTAAAGCTGCTGGCCCATCTGGGTGACAAGATCATCCAGATGCAGCTGGATGCGGTTGAGCTTTGCAATATCGGCACGCTTATCCTTCTGGCTGGGGCTGGGTACACCGTTGCGGTAGCCAAAGGGCAGGTAGCGGCCCGTCTCATCCGCATCCATGGCATCGAACACCTTCTGCTCGTCCCTCACAAGGCCGTCCAGCTCGTACTGCACGTCCTGCTGTGCCTGCTGGCGGTTGGTGGTCTTGGGGGCCGGGTCTGCCAGCAGATACAGCACGCCTGCCGGTTCCGCACCGGTAAAGCGGCCGCTCTTATCCCGCGTCAGGCTGAACAGATACAAAAGCATCTGGCAGTCCAGCCCGCAGTATACCTCTTTCAGGTTCAGCTTTTTGGTGCCGGTCTTATAGTCCACCACCCGCACCCAGCGGGTGCCGTCTTCCTCCACCCACTCGTCGGCACGGTCCACCGTGCCCACCAGCTGCACCGTGCGTCCGTCCGAGAGATGATACACCTGCCCGGGCACGGCGTCCTCCCCGGAGCCGATGCGCAGCTCACAGGCTGCCGGGTGGAAGCAGGACTGCTTCTGTTCGTCCCGCAGGTAGCACAAAAGGCTTGTCATGCTTTTTTTGAGCCGCGAGAGCAGATAGGCGAACCGGGCCGTATCCTCCGGCAGATAACGCTTTGCATATTTATCCACCAGCAGGCTGGCAAGCTCTGCCATGGCATCATCGTCCAGCTCCAGAAATGGGGCCAGCCCGGCGCAGGGATTATCCGCATCCGGGTGCGGGTCCAGCGCCATCTGCAGCACCCAGTGCATCAGGGTGCCGCTCTGGTCGGCAGAAAGCTCAGCCCGTCTGCGGGGCTTCAGGCCCAGCACATACTGCAAAAAATAGCCGTAACGGCAGGTATAGTATTTTTCCAGCTGGCTGGGCGAGATGCGCAGCCGCTGCCCCAGCAAGCCGCTCAGCGCGGACAGGTCGTTCACCTGCCGGGGCGGGTCCTCCTCCATGCGGCGCAGCAGCGCAAGGCCCCGGGGTGCATCCGTCTGCGGCAGACGCAGCACCTCAGTCAGGCTGGCGCGTTCCGTGTCGGTCAGCGGCCAGCCGCCCAGCGTATCCAGTGCATCGGCGGGGGTGGCTGCAAGGTCGGGAAGCTCCAGCTCCGGTGCCGCCGGGTGCAGGGCTTCCACGATGGGTTCCAGCGCTGCGCACAGGGTCTTGCCCTGCCCCTTGGGCCAGCTGAGCCACAACCCCTTTGCCGGTGCGGTGAGGGCTTTGTAAACGCACACCTGCTCGCGCACCACGCGGTTCTCAAAGCAGTCCGGCAGATCGATCTGCTTTGCCATCAGAACATCGCGGTCGGCGTGGGTCAGAAGGCCCGTCTCGGACGGTGCACAGGGAAATTCGCCCTCCGCAAGGCCCAGCACGAACACATAGTCCGGCGCGTCCAGACGCATTTTGCCCGCGCTTGCCAGCACCACGGCATCCAGCGTCTGCGGGATGTGCCCAAGGTCCGAAGAGCGCAGCAGCAGGCTGAACAGGTCCTCATATTCTGCAAAGGTCACACCCTGCCCGCCCAGCAGGTGGGCCATCTCGTTGAGCAGCTGCATCACCACGTTCCACTCGCGGGCCGCTTCCTCTGCCGCCGGGATGCCCCGGGCAGTGCGGACGGCTTCCACCAGCGCTGCCTGCTGCTCTTCTGCACCCAGCTTTTTCAGGCAGAAATACAGTTCCCGGCTGATCTGTTCGGCGCTGCCGCCCCGCACCTTGCTGCGCAGTTCGTCCACGGCTGTTACCAGCAGCTGGCGGGCAGTCTCGGCATCCTCCAGCGTTTTTGCATCCTCATCGGACAGTTCATTTTCGCCGAAGCCCTTGGGGCTTTTCTCAAATTTTGTGCGCCATGCCGCCGCATTGGGTGACCAGGTATAGGCATAGTTTTCCAGCGCGCAGACCTGCGGCTCGGTCAGAGCGCACAGGCCGGTCTTGGCAAGAATGGTCAGGTTTTCGGTCATATCCGCACCGCGCAGCAGTGCCAGCAGTGCACGCACCGCCGTAGCCGGGGCGCTGAACTCCGGGGTGGTGGGTTCATCGCAGTAAAGAGGGATATCTGCCATGCGGAACTCGTACCGGATGGCCGCACGGTAATCCGGGATATTGCGGCAGACCACGGCCATTTTGCCGCAGCGCACGCCCTGCCGCATCAGGCGGCGGATGGCCGCAGCGGTGCAGCGGGCTTCCTCTTCCCGGCTGGCAGCGGCAAACAGCCGCACCTCCGGCGCAGCGGGCGGCACCTCACAGGTGCCAGTCTCCAAAAGCTCTGTCACAGCCGCAAGGCCGGGCGCATCCTTATGGCGCAGGTCGCGGCGCAGCAGCTCCGGCACTGCCGCATCAGTACCGTTTTTGCGGGCCAGCTGCCGCAGCTGTGCGGCCACCTGCTTTGCGCCGGAAAAAAGCCCCATATCCCCCGGCACCATGGGCGCACCGTCGTCGCACAGGGCCACCGTGACGGTGGGCAGCGCCGCCAGCATCGCGCCCATCAGCCGCTTTTTGGGTGCGTTGAAGGTATCGAACTCGTCAATGAACACCTCCCGCTCCCGCAGAAAGTCCGGCAGCTCGCCCCGGGCAAGAGCGGCTTCCAGCCGGTCAGCCGCCAGCTCCAGCCGGTCGGCGGGGTCCATGCCGGTGCCCGCCAGCAGCGTTTCGTATCCCTGAAAAATCAGTGCCAGCTCGCTCAGCTTGCCGCTTTCCGGCCCGCAGTCCGGCGCAAGCTCTGACAGCTGTGCGCCGGAAAGGCCGGCACTTTTCAGCTCGTCGATGGTCTGGGCCGCCATCTGGCAGAAGGCCGCACTGCGGCGGTGGCGGTAGTAGTAATGCACATGATCCTGCAGCTCTTCCAGCGCGCGGCGCACCAGCACGGCGCGGCCCGCGTCCGAAAGGGTCTGCACCGCCGCGCCGCCCTCGGCAGAGAGGATGCGCTCGGCCAGACTGGTAAAGGAAAAGCTTTCCACCATGCCAGAAAGAGCATCGCCCAGCTCCCGGTAGATGCGGCCCTCCGTGCTGGAAGTGAACTGTTCCGGCACCAGAAGGATGCTGCGCCGGCCTGCCTCGGCCCGGGCGCGGATGCGGGAATAGAGCAGGGTGGTCTTGCCGCTGCCGGAGCCGCCTAAAACCAGTTTGAGCATGGGGCACTTCCTCCTAAAAAAACGATCTGTGTTTATTGTAACACGAAAATCCTCTCAAAAAAAGTGTTATTATCTACCCTTTAGCCTGCAGCTGTGGTACACTTGGACCGACAAACTTTTCCACACAAGAGAGGAAGCCTGTATGAAAATTTTAGCTGTTGACTACGGCGACAGCCGCACCGGCCTTGCCACCTGTGACCGCACCGAGTTCCTTACAACGGCCATCACCCCGCAGATCACCCTGAAAGCCCGCAACAAGGTGGCGGCACGGGTGTGCGAAGTGGCCAAGGAGATCGGAGCCGAGCTGATCGTGATCGGCCTGCCGCTGAACATGGATGGTACCGAGGGCGAACGCGCCATCAAGAGCCGCAAGCTGGCAAAGACGGTCGAGATCTGGAGCGGCCTGCCGGTGCGCATGTGGGACGAGCGCCAGACCACCTGCGCCGCCGCCGACATTCTGGACGAAAGCGGCACCTTTGGCACAAAGCGCAAGGAGATCCTGGATTCGGTCAGCGCCACCGTCATTCTGGACGATTATCTTGCATGGCGGAAGGAACATCCGGGGGAGATTTGATTCAACTCCTTCCGTCATCGCTGGCGCGATGCCACTGCTCCCCTTTTTGTCACTTGCGTGACATCTTCCCCCGGCCGGGGGAAGTCTTTCTCATTGAGGGAGGCTCTGGCGAAAAGGAAAACTTTGCCGCACTGCCAAGGGCTCCCTCTTTGAGGGAGCTGTCGCCGCAGGCGACTGAAGGAGTTATAAAAAAGGCACCCGCAGTTTTGAACGCTGCGGGTGCCTTTTGGTTCACTGATATGTCTCGATGCTCACGCTGTTGATGGTGATGTCCTCACGGGGCTTCTGGTTTTCGTCCACGGCGGTCTGGCCGATGGCATCCACCACGTCCATGCCCTCGTACACCTGCCCCAGCACGGTATCGGTGTAGTCAAGATAAGGCGCGCCGCCGACGGTCTGATAGGCCGAAACCACCTCCGCGCGGTAGCCCGCGCTGTTCATCTGGTCCACAAGCTCCTGCGTCACAGACTGCTCTCCCGGCAGCGTCTGCATCACGTAAAAAACGCTGGCGCACTCGCCGGAAGCATCGGTGCCCATACACAGGGCACCGGAATAATGGTGCAGGCTGTCGGTGGTCTCAGCCGGGTAGCGGCTGCCGTTCCAGATGGTACTGCCCCTGCCATCGGCCCCCTGCCCGGCTTCCACCACAAAGCCGCTCTCCACGCGGGAGAAGGTCAGGCCGTTGTAGTAGCCTGCCTGCACAAGGCCTGCAAAGTTATCATAGGCCTGCGGGGCCTTATCCGGGAAAAGCACCGCCTTGAACACGCCTGCCGAGGTATCGAACACCGCAATGGTGTCCCCCGCCGCAGGGTGGGCAAACTGCAGCTCTGCCGATTCCACTGCCGGGCGGTCGATCTTCTGGACTGTACTGCCGCCGCTGCCTTTGCCAAAGTGCAGAAAGCTCCCGGCACTGCAGCCCGTCAGCGCCAGCGCCGCTGCCAGCACAAACGCCGCCCATCTTTTTTTATGCATCATTTCCGCCCACGCTCCATACTCTATAGTAACCTGCACGGCACACCGTGCACAGAAGATTCAGAGGATAGTATATCATATTCTGCCGCAGAGTGCGAGAGCAAATGCGTGAAAATTTGCTGCACAATTTCTGTGCGAAAAAGCATCTTGACGAGCAGGCAAAAAAACGCTACACTATATGCAGGCCAAGCGGGCGGCACACAAACAGCCCGTTTTATGACACGATACAGGAGACAATATCTATGTCTGACGAAATCAAGAACCCTAATACCGAAGAAGATCAGCCCGACCTGATGACCCTGGAGGATGAGGACGGCAACGAGATCACATTTGAGGTGATCGATGCGCTGGACCACAAGGGTGTGCATTATCTGGCTGCTGTGGAATACGCCGAGACCGAAGAGGAAGCTGAGAATGCTCAGCTGGTCATTCTGAGCGTTGGCGAGGATGATGAAGGCGAATATCTGGATGTCGTGGATGACGACGAACTGCTGCTGGAGCTGGGCAAGCTGTTTGAAGAGCGCCTGAGCGACGAGTACGACATCGAAGAATAATTCCAGACAAATTACCCGGCAAAACTTCCTGCCCGGCTCGATTTGTTGCGGTTTATATGATCCTACTAATCATTCAACGGGAGCTTGGAGTTCCCCGGTGGATTGCAGACCTCCCCGTCATGGGGCGACCATGAAGGCTCGATGAGGAAGCGCGAACCCGGAGACAGGGCACCCACCTGTCCGTAAGGGTAGGTTTGATTGACCGCAGACGACCGGGCGGGATCTTTTTATAGCAATCCATCCACCTCTGTCCTCTGCACTTTCTGCAGAGATGCAGTGTGTGGATTTTTTATTATCTTGAAAGGATGTGCATTGCGGCATGAAGTCAGAACATCTGGTGGGCACCTCCATCCCCCGCTTTACCTTTGATACCCCCACCACACCGGGCAATGATTTTTACAAGCTGTGCGAAGGGGAGCACCCTCTGGTCATGATCTTCCTGCCTGCCTTTGACCACCCTGTCACCCGGGAATACCTGACCCGCTACCTGCAGACCCTGCCCAGACTGCGCGGCGTGCGGCTGGCCTGCGTGGTGCGTTCCTCGCCCCGCATGGTGGCAAAAGCCACCCAGGGGGCCGAGTTTCCCTTCACCCTCATCTGCGACGCGCCGGGGGTGCTGTACGGCTACCTTGGCGTAGAACAGGCCCGCGGCATCCTGAGCTGGAGCTTTGCGGCCCAGCGCATCTACAAAGCGGCCAAAGAGCAGGGCTACCGCTACAACAGCAATGCTCCGCAGCAGCTGCCGCTGACGCTGGTAGTGGGCCACATGGGTAAGATCCTGTTTACCCACTCCGGCCGCAGCCAGACCGACCTACCGGAGGACTGCGCCGCCATCCGCGAGATCACCCGCGAGGTGGTGCGCACCATGGCCGAGGACCAGCGGCGTGCACACCCCCACTGCTCCGACGAAACGCTCACCCTGCCGGATCTGGTAGGCTGGGATGATCTTGACGGAAGCAGTAATTGAGTCAACAAACAAAAGCACCTGTCATTGACCCTCTCAGGCGCTGACGCGCCAGCTCTCCCGAAGGGAGAGCTTTTTTACTTCTGGAGGACAGGCACAATAAAGCTCCCCCTTTCGGGGGAGCTGGCAATGCCGCAGGCATTGACTGAGAGGGTCATTCATCCGTTTCATCCGAAAACAGCCCCGGGATGCCGCACAGGGCTGCGATGCCCACCAGTGTGAACACGATGCGGGACCAGATGGATGCGCTGCCGCCCAGCAGCCAGCCCACAAAATCGAACTGGAACAGCCCCACAAGGCCCCAGTTGATGCCGCCCACGATCATTAAGATCAGACAGATTTTATAAAAGGTCTGCACAAAAAAGACCTCCTTCCTTTGCGGGCAGTATGCCCCGTGGGAAGGAGGTCTATGCATTTTTATCGGCTCACCCGTGCGCCGCCGCGGTCAGGCTGCGCCACGTACACCTGCTTCCAGCGCCGCTTTGCGGCCTGTGCAGCAGCCCGTGCGGCCCCTTCGTCCCGGAATATGCCGAACACCGCCGCACCGCTGCCGGTCATCAGGGCGGTGACAGCGCCATGCTCCCGCAGCAGGGCCTTGATGGCCCCGGTATCCTTTGCTCCGCTGCACTCTTCCAGCGCATTGCCGGCGGCGGCGCAAAGGGCATCCAGATCTCCGGCACGGATAGCGGCTTCCTGCGCTCCGCAGTCCGGGTGGATGCTGCTGCCCACCCGGTCATAGGCCGCAAAGGCCTCCGGGGTGGAAACGCCGTAGTCCGGCATCACCACCGTGAACCAGCACTCCGGCACCGGCGGCAGCGCCTTGAGAAAATCGCCCACACCCTGCACCCGGCAGGTGCCGCCCATCAGGGCAAAGGGCACATCCGCACCGATCTTTGCGCCCAGCGCGCACAGCTCACTCATGGAAAGGTGCGCACCGTACAGCTCGTTCATGCCCACCAGAACAGCGGCAGCGTCGGCGCTGCCGCCTGCCATGCCCGCCCGCACCGGGGTATTTTTATAGATTGTGATGTCCACGCCCGCCAGAAGGCCGGTGTAGTCAAAAAAGGCCAGCGCTGCCTTGATGGCAGTATTTTTGTTATTGGGGGCCACCAGACTGCCCGGCAGACGCAGGTTCAGGTAGGGGCTGCGGCGCAGCACCACCCGCTCGTACAGGGTGATGGCCTGCATGGTCATGTCCAGATCATGGTAGCCGCTCGGCAGAAGGCCCACCACGTCCAGCGCCAGATTGAGCTTTGCGGGGGCCAGAACGGTCACGCAGTTCAGCCTTGCCATTTGTTCCTCCTCAGATACCGTGATAGATGCCGTTTTCCTGCAGGAATTCCCGGATGCGCCGGAGCGCTTCCTTCAGATGCTCCACGCTGTAGGCGTAGGAAATGCGGGCGTAGCCTTCGCCGGAAGCGCCAAAGGCGTCGCCGGGGATGATGGCCACATGCTTCTGTTCCAGCAGCTTCGTGCAGAAATCCTGACTGCTCATGCCCGTGCTCTTGATGCAGGGGAAGGCGTAGAACGCACCGCGCGGCTCAAAGCAGGTCAGGCCCATATCGTTAAAGGACTTCACCACAAGGCGGCGGCGCATATTGTATTCGTCGCGCATGCGGTCGATCTCGCCGTCGCACTCCTTCAGAGCAGTGATGGCGGCGTACTGGCTGGTGGTGGGGGCGCTCATGATGGCGCTCTGGTGGATCTTGGTCATGATCCGGATGATGGGTGCCGGGCCGCAGGCATAGCCCAGACGCCAACCGGTCATGGCGTAAGTCTTGGAGAAGCCGTTCACCACGATGGTGCGCTCGGCCATGCCGGGCAGGGTGGCAATGGAAACATGAGGCCGCAGGCCATAGTTCAGCTCGGCGTAGATCTCATCCGAGAGCACCATGATGTTGGTGCCGCGCAGTACCTCTGCAACGGCTTCCAGATCCTCGCGCTCCATCACCGCACCGGTGGGGTTGTTGGGGAACGGCATGATGAGCAGCTTTGTCTTGGGGGTGATGGCTGCTTTCAGCGCATCGGCACGCAGGCGGAACTCGTCCTCCTGACGGCAGGCCACATGCACCGGCACACCGCCGGACAGGGTGGTGATGGGCTCGTAGCACACAAAGCAGGGCTCCGGGATGATGACCTCGTCCCCGGGCTGCACCAGCGTGCGGATGCACATATCAATGGCTTCGCTGCCGCCCACCGTGATGAGCACCTCGTGCAGCGGGTCGTAGTGCAGGCCCATGCGGCGCTCCAGATACTTTGCCACCTCGGCGCGCAGCTCCTTCAGGCCTGCGTTGGAGGTGTAGCGGGTGCGGCCATGCTCCAGACTCTCGATGCCGGCTTCGCGCACGGCCCATGGCGTTTTGAAGTCCGGCTCGCCCACGCCCAGACTGATGCACTCGGGCATTTCGGCAGCCAGATCGAAAAATTTGCGGATGCCGGAGGGGCGCATGGCCTCAGCGGCAGGCGCGATCAGTTTATCGTAGTCCATCACAGCACCGTGCACTCTCTTTCATCGATTTCTTCGTCCTGATACAGGCGGCCCTCCTTTTTATAGGTGCGCAGCACAAAGTGGGTGGCGGTGGACAGCACATCGTCCAGCGGGGACAGGCGCTTTGCCACGAACAGGGCGATCTCCTGGAAGGTCTGGCCCTTGATGACCAGCTGCAGGTCGTAGCCGCCGCTCATCAGCAGCACGCTCTCCACCTCGTCAAAGGAGGCAATGGTGGCTGCGATCTCGTCAAAGCCGCGGCTCTTCTTAGGGCTGACGTTCAGCTCGATGACGGCCTCCACACGGTTCACACCGGCCTTTTCCCAGTCCACAAGGGTCTTGTAGCCCTTGATGATGCCCTGCGCCCGGGCCAGATCGATCATGGCCGCCACCTCGGCGGGGGATTTATTCAGCATCGTGGCGATATCCTCAATGGGCAGCCGCGCATTGTCTTCCAGGATCTTCAAAAGCTGTTCCATAGTATTTTGCTCCTTCTCAGCCCGTAATCGGGAAATAAATTATTTATAAGTATAGCACAAGCTGTAAAAGATTGCACCCAATTTTGGGGATAGAATGTCTTTTTCCCCTCGTGTCTGTTCTTTTTTACAAAAAGTGTGTTCAAATTTTGCCAAATCTGCTATACTGGAAGGGTAAGAGTGTGCCGGAACGCTTGCGGCACCGTTCATCAAAAGGAAAACGAGGGTGGAAACGATGAAAGCATTCATTACCGTCATTGGTCACGATACCGTGGGCGTTGTTGCCAAGGTCGCTGGTCTGTGCACCGAACTGAACATCAATATCGAGGACGTGACCCAGAGCATCCTCCAGGGCATGTTCGCCATGATCATGCTGGTGGATATCAGCAACTGCAATGTGAGCCACGAAGAGCTGCACAAGCGCACCGACGCGCTGGCTGCCGAGATGGGCATGCAGATCAACGTGACCCGTCAGGAAGTTTTTGATGCCATGCACACCATCTGATGGAGGGAGTACACAGCTATGAGTATGTTTAATACCGGTGACATTCTCGAGACCATCGAGATGTTCACTCAGGACAATCTGGACGTGCGCACCGTCACCATGGGCATCAGCCTGCTGGACTGCATCGACCCGGACCCGAAGAAGGCGTGCGAGAACATCTATAACAAGATCACCACCAAGGCCGCAAACCTTGTGCCCACGGTGGAGCATATCAGTGCCGAGTACGGTATTCCCATCATCAACAAACGCATCAGTGTCACACCCATCGCCATGCTGCTGGGTGCCTGCCCGGATGCCGACCCTGTGGAGTTTGCAAAAACTCTGGATGCCGCCGGTAAAAAGGTGGGTGTAAACTTTGTGGGCGGCTACAGTGCTCTGGTGCACAAGGGCTTTTCTGCCGGTGACCGCCGCCTGATCGAGTCCATTCCCCGCGCACTGGCCGAGACCGACATCGTGTGCAGCTCGGTGAACATCGGTGCCACCAAGGCAGGACTGAATATGGACGCTGTCAAGCTCATGGGCGAGGCTGTCAAGAAGGCCAGTGAGCTGACGGCTGATCGTCAGTGCATCGGTGCCGCAAAGCTGGTGGTATTCTGCAACGCACCGGAGGACAACCCCTTCATGGCCGGTGCATTCCACGGCCCCGGCGAGCCGGACTGTGAGATCCACGTGGGCGTTTCCGGCCCCGGCGCTGTGCGCGCCGCACTGGCCCGCCTGCCCAAGGATGCCCCCATCGACGAGGTGGCAGAGCTGGTCAAGCGCACCGCCTTCAAGATCACCCGCGTGGGCCAGCTGGTGGCCAATCTGGCTTCTCAGGCACTGGGTGTGCCCGCCGGTATCATCGACCTGTCGCTGGCACCTACCCCCGCCATCGGCGACAGTGTGGCCAACATTCTGGAAGAGATGGGCCTTGAGACCTGCGGCTGCTGCGGCACCACCGCCTGCCTCGCCCTGCTGAACGATGCCGTGAAAAAGGGCGGCGTGATGGCCTCCAACCATGTAGGCGGTCTGTCCGGTGCCTTCATCCCGGTCAGCGAGGATGCCGGCATGATCCACGCCGCCGAGACCGGATGCCTGACCATTGAAAAGCTGGAAGCCATGACCGCCGTCTGCTCGGTGGGCATCGATATGGTCATCATCCCGGGCGACACCACCCCGGCTGTCATCAGCGCCCTGATCGCTGACGAAGCCGCCATCGGCATGGTGAACAGCAAGACCACCGCCGTGCGCGTGATCCCTGCCATTGGCCGCAAGGCCGGCGAGGTGCTGGACTTTGGCGGTCTGCTGGGCTATGGCCCCATCATGGCCGTGAACCAGCACGACCCGTCCGTGTTCATCAACCGCGGCGGCCGCCTGCCTGCCCCCATGCAGTCGCTGAAGAACTGAAGGACCCTCTCAGTCATCTCGCATACGCTCGATGCCAGCTCCCCCGAAAGGGGGAGCTTTTTTCAAACCGAAAGCAGGTGTTTCCTATGAAACCGAACATCGTTCCCAAAAATGGCGATATGCTGCCTCGTGCACGCGAGCTGCGCCGCGAAATGACGCCGCAGGAAAGAAAGCTATGGTATCAGTTTTTGCGCCGCTACCCGGTAAAAATTTATAAGCAGCGCATCATTGAATCTTTTATTGCTGATTTCTACTGTTCTCGCGCACAACTGGTCATCGAATTGGATGGAGCACAACACACCACCGAACAAGGGCTTCTGTATGACCGTGAACGGAGCAGCATCTTTTCGCAGTACGGCTTGGATGTTCTTCGTTTTTCTAATTATGAAGTGGATCTTCAGTTTGAAGCAGTCTGTGAAAAAATCCATCAGACGATTCAATCTCGCCTTTGAAGCTGCACTTTCCCGGTATATGCACAAAAGCTCCCCCCTCGGGGGAGCTGGCATTGCGCAGCAATGCCTGAGAGGGTTCGTTCTTTCCTGAATAAAACCTTTTCAACAGGCCCATCCTCTGGATAACATTTCCAGAAGAAGGGTCTGTTTTTATGTTATCCAGAATGCTTACACGTTCTCAGATGGCTCTGCTCTGCCTTGGCCTGTTTCTCGCCCTTGCTCTGTGTGGCGCATGGCAGGCATTTGCATGGGGCCGCACCCAGCTGGACACCGGGGCGCTGGTGTGCGCCGACACCCTGCGCCTGCACATCCGGGCTGAGAGCGATTCCATCGCCAGCCAGAGCGCAAAGCTCCATGTGCGGGATGCCGTGCTTGCCTATCTGGACACCGCCTGCCCGGCACAGAGCAAACCGGAAGCGATCGCCTGGGCGGCGCAGCATTTGTTTGAGCTGCAGCTCACGGCCCGGCACGCGCTGGCACAGCTGAACATCCGCACGCCGGTGCGGGTGCAGCTGGTAAATATGTACTTTGCCACCCGGCGCTATGGTTCCGGCACTCTTCCCGCCGGGAGGTACGACGCGTTGCGCATCGATCTCGGTGCCGGAAAAGGCCGCAACTGGTGGTGCGTTCTCTATCCGGGCCTGTGCCGCTCTGCCTGCGGCAGCTATGCCCAGCCTGCCGAAAACGACCTTGTGTGCGGGGAGTACATCCTCCGGCTCCGGCTGGTGGAATGGGTGCAGCAGCGCACCGCCCGCCGGGAGGATGTGGTGCTTGTGGGGTAACGCCCGGCACTTTTTCCGCATAGCATGTGGCGAAAGGAGCGTGTGATCATTATGGCGATCCCTGCTTATTATTCCCTGCTCCAGCGTGGCTCCTCCGGGCCGGACGTAGCTCTTGTGCAGACCTGGCTCAACGGTGTGCGCGACGCCTGCACATGGTACAGCGAGCTGAAGGCCGATGGAAAATTCGGCATTTCCACCGAGAACGCCGTGAAGGAGTTCCAACTCAAAAACAAGATGAATGTGGACGGCAAGGTGGGCGCGAACACATGGAACGTGCTCTACACCCGCTACACGGCCAAGCACGGCCTGCATGTGCCCTACCCCGGCATTGCCCTGCGCAGCGGCTCTTCCGGCGGCACGGTGCGTCTGGTGCAGCAGAAGCTCAATTCACTGGGTGAACGGCTGAACGCCGACGGCAGGTTCGGCGCGGCAACGGCAGCGGCTGTGCAGCGGTTCCAGCGCCGCAACGGCCTTACCGCCGACGGCGCGGTCGGCGAAGGAACATGGGAGAAGATGTTCTGATTTAAGGGAAGCGAACTCCTTCAGTCACGGCTTGTGCCGTGCCAGCTCTCTCAAAGAGGGAGTCTCTGGCAAAACCGGAAGCTTTTCCGCACTGCCAAAGGCCCCATCCCCGAGGGGGCTGGCATCGCGCAGCGATGACTGGGGGAGTTTTCCTTGCCCCCCACCCCCGCCCTGCTGTATAATAAAGAAAACTCTGAAAAGGCGGTGTTTCCGTTTGCGTTTTCTGCATCTTTCCGACCTGCATCTGGGCAAGCGGGTGTGCGAGTTCTCCATGCTGGACGACCAGCGGTACATTCTGGAACAGATCCTTTCCCTGCTGGACAGCACACCCGTGGACGGTGTGCTGCTGGCGGGCGACCTCTACGATAAACCCGTTCCCCCTGCCGAAGCCGTGCGCCTGCTGGACTGGTTTTTGACCCAGCTGGCTGAGCGGCAGCTGCCGGTGTTCGCCATCAGCGGCAACCACGACTCCGCCGACCGCATCGCCTTCGGCTCTGCTCTGCTGCAAAGCAGCCGGGTGTACGTCAGCCCGGTGTTCTCCGGTGCGCCGGTGCCCATCCCCCTCACCGACGAATACGGCACGCTGGATGTGTACCTTCTGCCCTTCCTCAAGCCCGCCATGGTGCGGCATGTCTGGCCGGACGAGCCTGTGGAGAGCTACAACGATGCCCTTGCCTGCGTGCTGCGCCACTGCCCGCCGGACCCGGCCCACCGCAGCGTGCTGGTGGCCCACCAGTTCGCAGCCGGTGCCGCCTGCTGTGAGAGCGAGGAAGTCTCGGTGGGCGGTGTGGACAGCGTGGATGCCAACCTGTTCGATGCCTTTGACTACGTGGCACTGGGCCACCTGCACAGCCCCCAGAAGGTGGGCCGCGATGCCGTGCGCTATTGCGGCACCCCGCTGAAATACTCCTTTTCGGAAGCAGGCCAGCACAAGAGCGCCACCTTTGTGGAGTTCGGTCTCAAGGGCGAAGTTTCCATCACCACCGCGCCGCTTACCCCGAAGCACGACCTGCGGGAAGTGCGCGGCAGCTACATGGAGCTGACCGACCGCCGCAATTACGACGGCACTGCGGTGGACGACTACCTGCACATTACCCTGACCGATGAGCAGGACGTGCCGGACGCGCTGGCCCGCCTGCGGGTGATCTACCCCAACCTGATGCGGCTGGACTACGATAATCTCCGCACCCGGGAAGATCAGGAGATCACCGCACCGGAGCGCGCCGAGAGCATCACACCGCTGGAACACTTCTCGGCGTTCTACCAGCTGCAGAACAATCAGCCGCTGACGGCGGAGCAGGCGGCATTCTGCCAGCAGCTCATTGAGGAGATCTGGAAGGAGGGTGAGGACGCATGAGACCGCTGAAGCTCACTCTTTCGGCCTTTGGCCCCTATGCCGCCGAGACGGTTCTGGAACTGGCAAAGCTGGGCAGGGGCGGCTTATACCTTGTCACCGGCGATACCGGCGCAGGCAAGACCACCCTGTTCGATGCCATTACATATGCGCTGTACGATCATTCCAGCGGCGGCGTACGCGAGGGCACCATGCTGCGCTGCAAGTATGCCGGCCCTAAAACACCCACCTTTGTGGAGCTGGAATTTGAGGTGAACGGCCAGCGCTATACCGTGCGCCGCAACCCGGAGTACCAGCGCCCCAAAAACCGCGGCGAGGGCATGACCACCGAAAAAGCGGATGCCACCCTCACCTATTCCGATGGCCGTCCGCCGGTGACCAAAGCCAAGGATGTGACTGCCGCCGTGCAGGAGATCATCGGGCTGGACTACAGCCAGTTCTGCCAGATCGCCATGATCGCGCAGGGTCAGTTCACAAAGCTGCTCAACGCTTCCACCGAGGAGCGCAGCCGCATTTTCCGCAAGCTGTTCCGCACCCAGCGCTATGCCCGGCTGCAAGAGCGCCTGCAGGCCGAAAGCGCCGCCCTCAGCCAGCAGCGCACCACCCAGAATGCAAAGCTGGACAGTCTGCTCTCCGGCATCCGGTTTTCTCCCGACGACCCGGATGCCGATGCCCTTGCCGCACTGAACGCCCAGACCGAGCCGGAGACGGCCCTTGCCCTGCTGGAAGGTCTGCTGGCCCGCCAGCAGGCCGCGCAGGAGACCGTTGCTGCTGCCCTCAAGGACACCGAAGCCAAGCTGGACGAAGTACAACGTCAGCTGGGTGCTGCCCAGCAGGCCCGACAGCTGGCCGCACAGCTGGCCGCAAAGCAGGCAGAGCTTACCGCTGCCCTGCCTGTGCTGGAAGCTGCCCGTGCCGAGAGCGCCCGCCACGCAGGCGATGCCGCCCAGCTGGATGTTCTTGCCGGCCAGGTGACGCAGGCACAGACGGCCCTTGCCGCCTACGATGAGCTGGATGCCCTGTGCCATCAGCAGCAGACCGCGCGGGATGCTGCCCAGCTGGCCGCTGCCAAGGCCAAAGCGAAACGCACCCAGCTGGCCGCACTGGACACAGCGCTGGCCGCTGCTGAAAAGGAGCTGACCGCGCTGGAAGATGCTCCCACCCGGCTGCTGGCCTTGCAGAACCGGGAAAAGGAGCTGGCCCAGCGCAGCACCGCCCTTACCACCCTGAACCAGCGGCTTGCCGCCTGCCAGCAGCAGGCACAAAAGGCCCACCGTGCGCAGGATGCCTACCGCACTGCCGCCGAAGCCAAGGAGCAGGCCCATGCCCGGCGGGATGCGCTGGACAAAGCCTTTCTGGACGCACAGGCCGGACTGCTGGCGCAGGCGCTGGCCGAGGGTGCGCCCTGCCCCGTGTGCGGCAGCGTCCACCACCCGGCAAAGGCCCAACTGCCCCACACAGCCCCCACGCAGGCGCAGGTGGATGCCGCCAAGCAGGAAGCCGAAAAGGCCGATGCACTGGCCCAGACTGCCAGCACTGCCGCACAGAGCGCCCTTGCCGCAGCCGACGAAGCCCGCCGCTCCCTGCGCCGGGATGCTGAGAGCCTATTGCCAGAGCGCTTCACTTCCCCGGATGGGACGGTGCAGCTGACCTTCAAGGGGATGAACGCTGTCCTGACGGAAGAAGCCTGTGCCCTGCACGCAGCACAGGCCGAGTGTGTCGCCGCGCTTCGGCAGGCCGAAGCAGACTGCGCCCGCCGCACCGCATTGGAGGCCGACCGTCAGGCAAAAAGCCGCCAGCGCCCGGCACTGGAACAGGCCGCCGCTGAAGCTGACAGCACCGCCGCCGCGCAGAATGCCAGCGCCGATGCGCTGGAACAGCAGGCCGCTGCCGCTCGTGCAGCCCTGCCCTACCCGCAGCGGGCCGAGGCACAGGCCGCGCTGGATGCATTGGAAGCCAGCCGCACCGCCCTGCGCACCGGCATGGAGCAGGCTCAGCATTCCCTCAAACAGGCAGAGCAGGCCTATGCCGCTGCCAAAGCCGCTGTGGATGCCCTGCAGACCCAGCAAGCCACTGCCGAAACCGCCGGGCCTGCCCAGCCGCTGGAATTTTTACAGGCAGAACAGGCCCGCCTTGCCGCCGCCCGCACTGCCCTGCGGGAGCAGGCCCAGCAGCTGGCCGCACAGCGGCTGCCCAACCGTGCAGCCGCTGAAAAATACTGCACCGCTGCCGAAGCGCGCACTCAGCTTGAACAGCGCTGGCAGTGGGTGAGTGCCCTTGCCGCCACGGCGGGCGGCACCTTGACCAGCAAACAGAAGATCAAATTGGAAGCCTACATCCAGATGAACTATCTGGACCGCATCCTGCGCCACGCCAACACCCGCCTGATGCAGATGACCGCCGGGCAGTACGAGCTGGAGCGCATTGGTGCCGAGAACCAGCGCAGCCAGTCCGGCTTGGACCTTGGCATCATCGACCACTACAACGGCACCCGCCGCAGCGTCAAGACCCTTTCCGGCGGCGAAAGCTTCAAGGCATCGCTGGCGCTGGCACTGGGCCTTTCGGACGAAGTACAGAGCGCGGCAGGCGGCATCCGTCTGGACACGCTCTTCCTCGACGAGGGCTTCGGCAGTCTGGATGACGAATCGCTGGAACAGGCCATGCGCGTACTTGCAGGGCTGACCGAGGGCGACCGGCTGGTGGGCATCATCTCCCACGTAGGTGCTCTGAAAGACCGCATCGACCGACAGGTGGTGGTGCGCAAAGCCCGCACCGGCGGCTCTACCGTAGAACTGATCGTGTGAAACACCGCAGGCCACTTTATAAGTTGCGTCCTTTCGGGGCATCCTATGGGCGGAGGTGATTTTCCAATGAGCTTGACGCCCTTTATCCGCCACGAGCTGGAACACCAGCCCGGCACTGCCGCCGCACCGGAAAACAGCTGCACCCGCTGCAGCCCGCCGCTAGGCAGGGAGCCGGATATCTTGCTGCCAGGCGACCCCGCTGCCCCCGGCACACAGGTGCCGCCGCAGATCGAAACACCGGGCCAGACCCCGCACCCGGACACAAACAGCACCCCGCAGGGTGTGCCCATGACCAACGGCACCCCGGCCGCCTGTTACCAGAAGAACGCCCGGGAATTTTTGGCCGGGGATGTGCAGACCAGCGTGATGGCCCACTATGCACCCGGACTGTTCAGCACAGACCAGCACACCCATTCCTGCCATCCGGCCCCGGACGAGGATGCTTCTCAGGTGCTGAGCCTTGTGGACTGGCGTGAGGATGCACCTTACGGCTAACAAAAATTTTTCAAATTATTTTTGCTCTACCTGTTGAAATCTGCGTCCGCTTCCCTTATTATGGTAGCAAACAAAGATAAAGGCAGGTTTTGCATCATGGCAGAGATCAAATATGAAGTTGTTCAGCGCATTGCAGTTCTCTCGGAGCGTCCCCGCGGCTGGGAGCGTCAGCTGAACCTCATCAGCTGGAACGACGGCGAACCCAAGTACGACATCCGCGACTGGTCCCCGGACGGCACCCGCATGGGCAAGGGCATTTCCCTGAGCCACGACGAAATGGCCATCCTCAAGGGCCTTCTGGACGAGCTGGAGCTGTAAGCATGGGCGGCCGCGAAGAGTTTTTGCAGATCTGGCAGCAGCACATCACCCGCCCCGGCAGCGAAAAGCTGCTGGACTGGCTGGACCATAAGACCGATTTCTTTACGGCACCGGCCTCCACCCGGTTCCACGGTGCCTGTGAGGGCGGGCTGTGCATGCACAGCCTGAACGTCTACCATGCACTGCACGATACCTTTTTTACCGAGGGCGACAGCGAGGAGACCTTTGCCATCTGTGCACTGCTGCACGATCTGTGCAAGGCCAACTACTACAAGCCCGGCACCCGCAACGTGAAAAACGAAGCCACCGGCCAGTGGGAAAAGGTGCCCAGCTACAGCGTGGAGGATCTGTTCCCCTACGGCCACGGCGAAAAGAGCGTATTCCTCATCGAGCGGTTCATGAAGCTGCGGGTCGAGGAGGCCGTTGCCATCCGCTGGCACATGGGCGGCTTTGACGATGCGGCCCGGGGCGGCTGCTTTGCCATCTCGGAAGCCTACGACAAGTATCCCCTTGCCGTCAAGCTGCACATCGCTGATCTGGAAGCCACCTATCTGATGGAGCACCGCACCAGCGCTGTGCGCTGAAAAAACAAAAATACCCGGACAGGCACAGCAGTGCGATACTGCAGCCTGTCCGGGCTTTGTTTTGTTTAATTTTTGCGCTCGGCCTTATTCTGGTACATTTTTGCGTCCGCCTGACGGATGGCCTCGGTGAGCGGATGCACACCGCACACACCGCCAACACTGGCCGAAAGCTCCAGCTCCGGGTAGCCTTCCACTCTGGCACTGGCCGCAGCCTCCCGCACGCGCTGTATCACATGTTCCCCGGGCCGGATGTGCGGCACCAGCAGCAGAAATTCATCGCCGCCGTAGCGCACCAGCACATCGGTCTGGCGCAGGTTGCTCAGGATGGACTGTGCCACGCTCTGCAGGGCCTTATCACCCACCAGATGGCCGAACCGGTCGTTGACCTCCTTGAAGTGATCCACGTCGATCATCACTACGCCTTCCACCTGTTCGCTCTCCGCAAGGAAGCACTCGAAGTACTGGCGGGAGTATGCCCCGGTCAGCGAATCCACAAAGGCGCTGCGGTCAAAGTTGGAGCCGCGGTCCAGCAGCATCCGGCGGCCGCCCATATCCAGCCAGCGTCCGTCCGAAAGCTTGGACACCATTTCCAGCACGCAGCCGCGTCCACCCACTTCCACATACTTTGCCATGACAAAATAAGCCTGATCGTCCTTGAACTCGATCTTGTTCAGGGATTCCTTGCGGGCAAGGGCCTTACTGGAAATGCAGTTTTCGCACCGGCCCGATTTGTTCCACACCATGTGGCAGATGCCGGGCATCTCGGTCAGCCGGCCATCCTTGCCCAGGCTCAGCACCTTGGTGCTTTCCGGGTCCACCAGACGCACGATGTCAAAAATGCCCTTCAGGCGTTCCAGCAGTGCTTCCGGCTGGTCGCTGTTCACATCGCCCAGCATCAGCTCCTGCAGGCGGGCATGGTCATCTGTGATCTGGCCCACCACGCTTACGCAGTGGCGCACACCGGCGCGGCTCCACATGGTGTGCATCACCAGCCGGTGCAGCCGGTATTCCTGATCCACCGCGATCAGCACCGAGAATGCGGCATCCGGCTCTTCCGGCGTTGCGGCTGCAATGGCATCCAGCAGCTTGCGGCGGTCCTTGCCGGAGAGAAATGTCAGGCCCATGCCCTTATCAAAGTCCAGCTTCTGGGTTCGGTTGACCGGATCCTCGTAGCGGTTCACCACGGTCACGCTGCCGCTGAGTATATCGTAATCGAACTGAATACCGCCGCGCTGCTCGGCATAAAAAGCGGTGCGCTCCCGTTCCAGATCCAGCAGGCGCTGGGCACGATCCTCACGGGGCAGAGCTTCGCGGTGCAGGATCTCCTCCGAAAGG
This sequence comes from Faecalibacterium sp. BIOML-A4, assembly GCF_009679665.1. Taxonomy (NCBI): domain Bacteria; kingdom Bacillati; phylum Bacillota; class Clostridia; order Eubacteriales; family Oscillospiraceae; genus Faecalibacterium; species Faecalibacterium sp. BIOML-A4. The sequence continues at coordinate 79,260 of NZ_WKZG01000003.1, forward strand.
CGGCGGGTCTCGTGGCGGAAACCGCGGTCATACTCCGAGCGCTGCAGCTCTGTGCGCAGCAACTCCGAGGATTCTTTCAGGCATTCCATCAGCAGCGGATTGAAGCTGCCGCACTCGCCGTGCAGGATCATGTCAACGGCCTTTTCGTGGCTGTAGGACTGCTTATAACAGCGCTCGCTGGTCAGTGCGTCGTACACATCGGCCAGTGCCACCACCTGTGCTGCAATGGGGATCTCGTCGCCCTTGAGCCTGTCCGGGTAGCCGCCGCCGTCCCACCGCTCGTGGTGCCAGCGGCAGATAGCGTGTGCCACCTTTACCAGCGGTTCGTCCTGCCCGATGGCAAGCCCCTTCAGGATCCTGGCACCCTCGGTGGTGTGAGTCTTGATGGTGGCGTACTCTTCCTCGGTCAGGCGGCCGGGCTTGTTCAGGATTTCTTCCGGGATCATGATTTTGCCGATATCGTGCAGCGCCGATGCTGTGCTGATCAGCGAGATATCACTCTCATCCAGCTGGTAACGGTCCGTCTTCTGCACCAGCTGATGCAGGAGCAGGTCGGTCAGGGTGCGGATGTGCAGCACATGCTGGCCGCTCTCGCTGTTGCGGAACTCCACCACATGGCTCAGAATGCTGATCATCAGCACACCGTTGTGCTCTTTTTCGTACACCTGATCGGTCACAAGGCGGGTAAGGCGCTTCTGCTTTGCGTAAAGCATGAGCGCATTCTTCACCCGGCGCAGCACCATGACCCGCTCGAACGGGCGGCGGATGTAATCGGCCACGCCCATATCATAGGCGCGCTCGACGCTTCGGTTGTCCTCTGCCGCGCTGATCACAATGACCGGGATTTCCTCCTGCCATGCATAGCACTGCATCACCCGCAGCACATCAAAGCCGTCCATTTCCGGCATGATCAGGTCCAGCAGCACCAGCGCGATATCGGTGCGTCTGCGCAGAATTTCGATCGCGCGCAGGCCGTTCTCGGCTTCCAGATATTCGTAGCCCTCGCCCAGAATCTCCTTGAGCATGGCGCGGTTGATCTCCGAGTCATCCACGATCAGTATTTTCTGTTTTGGTTCCATCTCAACCGCTCCTCGCTCCTGTACTTCCGGCTGCAGGGTCTTCCGTTTCCTACCGGACCACAAAAAAAGCTGCTGCAACAGCTTTGCGCTTTGCAGCAGCTTTTCATTTCACTTATATCTGCTTTTTTTTGCAGATCATCCAGCTTTCCGTCATGCGCCCATCATATCGTCGAACCAGTTCATCAGCTCCACCGAGAGGTGCTCCAATCTGGTCTGGGGCTTCCAGTCCGGCTGAGCAGGCTGCGGAGCCTCTGGCCCGGGCTGTGGAGGCTGTTCGGCCTCCGGCTCCGGCCGCGGACTCTGCGCTGCCGATGGTTCCGGCTGCGGGGGCGTATGCGCCGCAACCGGCACAGGCCGCACAGCTTCCGCATGGCGGGCCAGCTCCTGACGTAGCTGCTCTGCATGAGCGCTCGCGCACTCAGCCTCCTGCCGCGCCTGCTCACAGGCCGCTTCCAGCTGGGCATTTTCCTGCCGCAGCGCGGCCATCTGCCGTTCACAGGCAAACAGACGGGTCTGATAGCGCAAAATTTCCGCACTGGCCGCTGCCAGCTTTCGGTTCATCTGCTCCAGCTGGGCACACACCGCCTTGGGCGGCTCTGCCGGAGCCTTTGCCGCGGCAGACTGGGCACAGCGCTGCCGCGAACCATTGTTCTGCTGCCTGCCCTGCGCCATGGTGTCCCTCCGATCCATCCGATACGCCTGATCTGCTTATGACGGCCAGCTTTTTATCTGCGCTTGTTCAGCATGGCCATCAGCTGGTCGTAATAGCCATTATCGCTGTTGTCCTCTTCCACGGGCTTTTCAGCAGTGGGTGCCGGTGCAGCGCCGCCTGCGGCAGAAGCTGCCGGGCTTGCAGTCTCGCTGCTGAACACAGCAGACGGAGTGGACTGTGCGCCGCCCATTGCATTGCTGATGCTGCTGCGCAGGTCGCTTGCGCTCTTGTTGTCAAAACCGGTAGCAACCACGGTCACACGCATCTCGTCCGAGAGGTTCTCGTCGAACGCAGTACCCCAGATGATGTTTGCATCGGGATGTGCGCTCTGGGTAATGAGACCTGCTGCGGTCTCCACATCCTCCAGACCGATGTCCGGGCTGGAAGTGATGTTGATGATCACGCCGTGTGCACCGGCAATGCTGGTCTCCAGCAGCGGAGAAGAAATGGCAGCCTTTGCGGCGTTCTCGGCCTTGCCTGCGCCCTTGGCACTGCCCACGCCCATGTGTGCGTAGCCGGCATCCTTCATGATGGAGCGCACGTCGGCGAAGTCCAGGTTGATGAAGGCAGGCACATTGATCAGAGCGGAAATGGACTCAACGCCCTGACGCAGCACGTTATCAGCTGCCTGGAAGGCATTCATCAGGGTGATCTTTTCCTGACTGATCATCTTCAGGCGCTCATTGGGAATGACGATCAGACTGTCCACATGCATGAGCAGGTTTGCAATGCCCTGCTCTGCCAGACCCATCTTGCGCTTGCCCTCAAAGGAGAAGGGCTTGGTGACGATGCCAACGGTCAGGATGCCCAGATCATGTGCCACCTCGGCCACAACGGGTGCTGCACCGGTGCCGGTGCCGCCGCCCATACCGGCAGTGATAAACACCATCTGGGAACCCTTGAGCGCATTTGCGATCTCGTCCTTGCTCTCTTCAGCGGCGCGCTGGCCGATCTCGGGGTCTGCACCGGCACCGCGGCCCTTGGTCAGCTTGGAACCCAGCTGCACCTTGGTGGCAGCGTGGTTCTTGGCCAGAGCCTGCTGGTCGGTGTTCATTGCGATAAATTCGACGCCCTGCAGGCCGTCGCTGACCATGCGGTTGACAGCGTTGCCGCCGCCGCCGCCCACGCCGATCACCTTGATCGTCGTAACGTTTTCGTCCATTTCTTCATCGAGCATGAGTGCCATAACTTTGTCCTCCATCGGATTTTATCGTAAAACTGCGCATAGCGCACAGAAATTATCTGCTTACACTTATATAACTGTATCGTATCATCTTTTTGCCCTGAATGCAAGTCAATTTTGCTTTTTTGAAGGTGTTTTTTTCTCGCTGGCGCTTTCCCGCGGCATTTCCCGCTCAATTTGGGCACCAAGTTCCGCCAGCATCTGTGCAAAACCGGCATATCCACGGTCGATGTAACCGGTGTCGGTAATGCGGCTCTGTCCCCTTGCCGCCAGCGCGGCCACCACCAGTGCCGCGCCTCCGCGCAGGTCCGCAGCCCGTGTACACGCGCCCTGCAGCTGCCGCACCGGCCGGATGTCCAGTGTGCGTCCCTGCACCTGCACAGCGGCTCCAAAAGCCGCAAAACCCTCTGCACAGCCGAATCTCCGCTCAAACACCACATCCTCGATGCTGCTGGCGCTGTCGGCGGCAAGCATGGCAGCAGCAAGCAGCGGCGCTGCGTCTGTTGCCAGTGCCGGGTATACCCCGGTAAACACTCTGCCCGCGCCGTGCAGCGCGCCCAGCCGGGTAATGACCGCACTTTCCGGCCCTGTTTCTACCCTGCAGCCCATTTGTGCCAGAATTTCCAGCAGCGGTGCATAGGTCTCCGGCCTGCAGCCGGTCAGTTCCACCCGGCCTCCTGCCGCCGCGCAGGCACAGGCAAGGGTGGATGCCACGATGCGGTCGGCCATGGGCGCAAAGCTGCAGCTATACAGCATTCGTCTGCCCTGCACCCGGATGGTGCTGGTGCCCGCGCCCTGTACACAGCCGCCGCAGCGGTTCAGGAATGCTGCCAGATCGCTGATCTCCGGTTCTCGTGCGGCCCCGCGCAGGACCGTCTCGCCCTGCGCCGCAGCTGCTGCCAGAAGCAGGGTCTCGGTAGCACCCACGCTGGGGAACCCAAGTGTGATGTCCGCACCGTGCAGCCCGGCAGGCGCTGTCAGGATCAGCCTTGCCCCCTCCTCCCGGCAGTGCACGCCCATCTGCGCAAGGCCGGAAAGGTGCAGGTCCACCGGCCTTGCACCAATGCGGCACCCGCCGGGCAACACCGTTTCCACCCGGCCAAGCCGCGCCAGAAGCGGTGCGCAGAACAAAATGGATGCCCGCATCCGCGCGGCGGCTTCCGGCGCAAGGCGGCAGGTGGAAGGCACGCCCTGCACCGTGATGTCGCTGCCCTGCCAGCGGGCCGTGCAGCCCGCACCCTGCAAAAGCTCCACGCTGGTGTCCACATCCGCAAGATGCGGCACCTGCAGAAAACGCACCGTGCCATTGCACAAAAGGGCCGCTGCCAGCAGCGGCAGCACGCTGTTTTTGGCTGCCGGGATGTGTACTGTGCCGTTCAGCGGCATGCCGCCTGTGATGATAAGATCTCCGCCCATGCAAAAAGCCCCCGTTCCGCAAAAGATACCTCATGCTATGCGGCGCGAAGGCTTTTTGTTTATTTTGTCTGCGGTTGTGTCATTTGTTTGTCCGGTCATTTGTGGCTGCACCGGCAGCGGATGCTGTCGTTTTATGGCAGGGAGCGCCCGGTTTTATGTCTCCCCGCGGGACACTGACAGCACGATGCCCATTTCGCCCAGCAGCATCATCAGACTGGTGCCGCCGGAGGAAAAAAACGGCAGGCTGATGCCGGTATTGGGGATGGTGTTGGTGACTACCGCCATATTCAACACTGCCTGCAGGGCCACCTGCACCACAAAGCCCACTACCAGCAGCGCACCGAACCGATCCGGTGCATGCGCCGCCAGCGTGATGCCCCGCCACAGCAGCAGCGCAAACAGCAGGATCACCGCGCAGGCTCCCACAAAGCCAAGCTCCTCGCACAGGATGGAAAAGATGAAGTCGTTCTGCGGTTCGGGCACGAACAGGTGCTTCTGGCGGCTGCTGCCAAGGCCAAGGCCCGCCGCGCCCCCGGAGCCGATGGCATACAGGCTCTGGATGGTCTGGTGGCCGTCGCCCAGCGGATCGGCAAAGGGGTCCAGCCATGAGCTGAGACGGCTGGCCGCGTAGGGCACAAGGTCCGGCATAATGATGATGGCAGCTCCAATGGCCGCTGCACCGCCCGCCCCGGCCAGCACGAACCACTTGAGGCCGGTGCCGCCCACGAACATGAGCACCGCGCCGATGCCCAAAATGAGCACGGTGCCGGAGAGGTGCGGTTCCAGCAGCATGAGCACGGCCACCGCTCCCAGCACCAGTGCAAAGGGCAGCACCCCCACCGCAAAGCTGCCCATGCGGTCGTGGTTGAGCGCAATGATATGCGCAAACACCAGCACCACCGCAAATTTGGCGATCTCGCTGGGCTGCAGTGTGCCCAGGCCCGGCAGCACCAGCCAGCGCTTGCAGCCGTTGTACTCCGGCATGAACAGCACCGCCGTCAGCAGTACCATTGAAAGCGCCAGCAGCGGCCATGCCAGCTTGTGGTAAATATGGTAGTCCACCCGGCTTGCCATCCACATGGCCCCGATGCCCAGCGCAGCATACAGCAGCTGCGGCCGCAGGTAGGCAAAAGCATCGCCCCGCCGGTACAGCGCCACTGCACTGCTGGCACTGCCCAGCATTACAAGGCCAAAGCCCACCAGCGTGAGCACCAGCACCAAAAACGGCAGGTCCATGGCCGGCAGATGCCGCAGCGGCAGGCCGCGCTTTGCATGGGCAGCAGCTTTGTGCATCCGTATCACCTCCGTTCCTTTATTGTACGCGGCGGCGGTGCCGGTTAGTCATAGACCCAGCGCACCGGCGCATACATTCCATTTGAAAGAGAGGTGCCTGCCATGCCAAAACCGGAGCCGCGCCCCTTGCGCACCCTGCCGGAACGGACATTCCGTGCCCGGGCACGGCTGGTGGCCGCGTTGATGTGCTGCGTCTGCTTTGCGGGGCTGGCCGCGCGGCTGGCGTATCTGCAGCTGTTTGCGGGCGGCTGGTATACGAACCGCGCCCTCGGCCAGCAATTGCGCGATACTGTGGTGCCTGCCGACCGGGGCCGTATCTACAGCGCCGACGGTGTACTGCTTGCCGCCAACAGCAGCTGCTGGACATTGCGGGCCTCCCCGCGCGAGATGCCGGAGGAAAAGCTCAGCCTTGCCGCACAGGGCCTTGCGGAAATATTGGAGCTGGACGAAGCGAAGCTGCTGGAAAAATTCAGCGACCGCACCTCCAACGACTGCCTTTTGCGCTACCGCGTGGAGCGCGACACCGCCGACCGCGTGCGGGATTTTTGTGAAGAGAACGGCATCACCGGCATCCGCATCAATCAGGACTCCAAGCGCTGGTACCCGGAGGGGGAATTTCTGGCCAGCGTGCTGGGCTTTACCAATGTAGACAACGCCGGTGTGAGCGGGCTGGAGCTGAAATATAACGATGTGCTCACCGGGCAGAATGGTGTGGTGCTCACCGCCGTCAACGCTTGGGGCTACACACTGGAGCAAAGCTACGAGACCGAAAAAGTGCCCTTGGAAGGCAGCGGCCTGCGGCTGACTGTCGATGCCAACATCCAGCATTACCTTGAAAACGCGCTGGATTATGCGGTCAAGGAGCATCATGTGGCGGCGCGCGCCGTGGGCATCGTGATGGACGTGAACACCGGGGCCGTGCTGGCCATGTCCACCACGCCCGCCTACGACCCGAACCAGCCGCGCGTGATCTACGATGCAGCCGCCCGCAAGGCCGTGGATGCCCTTACCGGCAGCGAGCGCGCTGCTGCCCTGCAGCTGGCCCAGCAGACCCAGTGGCGCAACAAGGCCGTCAGCGACCTGTACGAGCCGGGCAGCGTGTTCAAGCTCATCACCTGCGCCGCCGCGCTGGATGCCGGGGCTGTGAGCAAAAACTCCACCTTTTACTGCGGCGAGTCCATCTCGGTGGCGGGCACACGGTTCCACTGCGCCAACCACAAGCGCCACGGCAGCCAGACCGTGACCCAGGCGCTGGAAAATTCCTGCAACCAGAGCTTTATCCAGATCGGCGCGCGGCTGGGCAAGGAAGCCTTCTGCGATTACTTTGCCGCTTTCGGCCTGCGGGAGCCAACCGGGGTCGATCTGCCCGCCGAACCAAAAAAGAGTCTGTACTACACCGCCGACCGCATGGGGCCGGTGGAGCTGGCCTCCTGCGCCTTCGGCCAGAGCAGCAAAATCTCCTATATGGAAATGGCCGCAGCCGTGTGCGCTGTGGTGAACGGCGGCAGGCTGATGCAGCCTTATCTTGTCAGCGATATCCTGAACCCGGACGGCAGCATTCTGCAGCACACAGAGCCGGTGTGCAGGCGGCAGGTGATCAAACCGGAAACTTCTGAAACCATGCGTGAGATGATGGAAGCCGTGGTGCTCTACGGCGGCGGGCGCAATGCCCGCATCCAAGGCTACCGGGTGGGCGGCAAGAGCGGCACCAGCCAGAAGCTGGACAGCGCCGACGAAAAAGCCCGTATTGCCAGCTTTGTGGCCGTGGCTCCCATCGACGACCCGCAGTTTTTGTGTCTGGTGTGCTTGGACGAACCCCACAGCTGGACGACTGCCGGCGGCAGCCTTTCGGCCCCGGTGTGCGCCGAGGTTCTGGAACAGACGCTGGTGTACAAGGGCGTGCCCCGCGCCGTGGAACCGGAAACCGAAACCGATCCCGCCCAGACCGCTGCCGACCTGCCCGCCGACGGTGACAGCTTTGACGGGGCATAAGCAAAAAACGGCCCCGGAAAGGTCTTCCGACTTTCCCGGGGCTGCAATGTTTTTTGTTTAATTCTGCTGCGGCTGCTCGCGGAAGACGATCTCGCCGGTCTCGCTGTTCATGGACTCCACAATGGCAAGGCTCTCCAGCTGGATGCCCTTGCTGCGGATCAGCTCGCCGCCCTGCTGGAAGCCCTTTTCCACAGCAATGCCGATGCCCTCCACTGTGGCGCCGGCTTCCTTGGCCAGATCCAGCAGGCCCATCAGAGCGCAGCCGTTGGCAAGGAAATCGTCAATGATCAGCACATGGTCTTCCGGGGTGAGGAACTTTTTGGAGACGATCACATTGTAGATCTTTTTGTGGGTGAAGGACTGGATCTTGGTTTCGTAGTTGTTGTAGTCCAGATTGATGCTCATGGACTTTTTGGCAAATACCACCGGCACGTTGAACTCGCTGGCCACGATGGCTGCAATGCCAATGCCGCTGGCCTCGATGGTGAGCACCTTGTTGATGGGCTTGCCTGCAAACAGGCGCTTCCACTCCTTTGCCATCTCCCGGAACAGCGGAATGTCCATCTGGTGGTTGATAAAGCTATCCACCTTGAGCACATTGCCCTCGCGTACGATACCATCTTTGCGAATACGATCTTCCAGCATCTTCATAGTGCAGCAATTCCTCCAACCTGATTTTTTCCATGCCCATGCGTTTGCAGCGCATATTTCTCTTTTTATTTCACCTAGTATACCGGATGCTCTTTCCTTTGGCAAGAGGTTTTCTTGATAAATTTATAGGTTTTCCGCTCTTGTACTTTTTACAGATTCGAGTATACTGTAGTTAATATAAGGTGTGTCCGGCATCTGTGCACCGGCACACAGGAGGGGAGAGCATATATGAAAACGGGTCTTGTGCTGGAAGGCGGTGCCATGCGCGGCATGTTTACCGCCGGTGTTCTGGATGTATTGATGGAGCATGACATCGTGCTGGATGGTGCCATTGGCGTTTCGGCCGGTGCGGTGTTCGGCTGCAACTACAAGTCCCATCAGATCGGCCGTGTGATCCGCTACAACACCCAGTATTGCAACGATAAGCGCTACGCAAGCTTCGGCAACCTGCTGCGCACCGGCAACCTGTACAGTGAGCAGTTCTGCTACCACACCGTGCCGGAAAAGCTGGACGTGTTCGACGCAAAGGCATTTGCAGAGAACCCCATGGACTTTTTTGTGGTGTGCACCGATGTGCGTACCGGCGACCCCATCTATCACAAGTGCCGCACCGGCGATGCCGAGGATATCCAGTGGATGCAGGCATCCGCTTCCATGCCGCTGGCGGCCAAGATCGTAAAGATCGGCCATTATCAGCTGCTGGACGGCGGCATTGCCGATTCCATCCCCGTGCGGTTCTTCGAGTCCATCGGCTACAAACGCAACCTCATTGTGCTGACCCAACCCAAGGGCTTTGTGAAAAAGAAGAACAAGATGCTGCCCGCCATCCGGGCACGCTACCTGCGCTACCCCGCTTTCGTGGAAGCCGTTGCCGACCGTCACGAACGCTACAACGAAACGCTGGATCACATTGCCATGCTGGAGCAGACCGGCAAGGCGTTCGTCATCCGCCCGCCCATCCCGCTGGAGATCGGCTCCATGGAGCGCGATCCGGTCCAGCTGCGCCGCGTCTACGAGACCGGCCGTGCCGTTGCCGAAATTCAGGTGGATAAGATCGCCGCCTTTGTGAACGAATCCAAAGCTGCAGCGGAAGAGTAACGGCGGCACAAACAGATATCCTGCATGTGCATAGCCCCCACGGGGAAGCAGCTCTTTTGATCGAAGCGCAGGTGCGCAGCCAGAAGGTCTACATGTGATGTTTTCGCGGCATCACGAAAATGTTAACGTCAACAAAATCATGGTATAGCAGCAGCCCCGGTGAACCTGACGGTCCATCGGGGTTGTTTTTGCGCCGTCTTCAACGACATCGCCGCAGCTGTTCGAATCCACCCTCGAGAGTGAGACTTAAGATGCCGGGCAAAACAAAAAACCAGCGTAATTTCTACGCTGGTCCTTTTGGTGGGCGCGGGTGGATGTCGCGAGCCGCGCATCTAAAAAAGCCCCGCAGGGGCTTTTTTGCCCTCCGGACTATTCGGCGGGCCGATGCTGTTCGAATCCACCCGCCCAGTGAGTCTGGCTTTGCAGCAAAACAAAAACCTCAGCGTACTTGCATACGTTGAGGTTTTTTGGTGGGCGCGGGTGGATTCGAACCACCGAAGCTGAAAGCAGCAGATTTACAGTCTGTCCCCATTGGCCACTCGGGAACACGCCCATATTCAGTTTTTGCAGTCCATGGATTGCCTGTATATATTACCACCCGGATGGTAGTTTGTCAACATCTTTTGCGGAATTTTTGGATTTTTGTGCCGAAAGCAAAAACACAAAAGCAAAAGCCGCCCAGAAATCAACGTTCCTGAGCGGCTTTTTGGAGCTGGTGACAGGAGTTGAACCTGCAACCCACTGATTACAAATCAGTTGCGCTGCCATTGCGCCACACCAGCATGGACCAAGCGGTCTTTTGATAGAATACCAAAAAACGCGCGGCTTGTCAATATCTTCTTGGCGCGCAAAAAAACAACCCATTCCCCAAGCAGTATACTATACCGTTTAACAAATGAGGTGCCATTGCCATCAGTTCATACTTTCGTCTGCTTTTAGCATTCTTTTCTGTTGTATCACGTTTTGATACCAGGAATTTTCAACGCAATACATCGATAATAAAATCGAACCATTCGATTCTATTATCATAAAAACCCCACAGGAACCGCGGACGGCTCCTGTGGGGTTCAAAGTCTGTTGTATTCTTTTTTGAGCAGCGGGCTGCTTCAGCGGGCAAGGGCCTGCTGGATCTTTGCAAAATCCTCCAGTGTGAGGGCTTCCGGGCGGATGCGGGCATCAAAACCGGCGGCTTCAATGGCGGCTGTCACCGCGTCCTTGGGCATCCCCAGGCCGCTGGCAATGGCGTTTGCAGCCGTTTTGCGGCGCTGTCCGAAGGCGGCACGCACCAGCGCAAAATAGCCTTCTTCGTCCTCCACCTGCACAGCGGGCTGCGGACGGATCTCCATGCGCACCACGGCGCTGGTCACCTTGGGGGCCGGGTAAAAACTGCCGGGCGCAGCGGTGAACATCATTTTGGAGGTGGCATAGTAGCTCACCGCGCAGCTGATGGCGCTGGATGCACGGGTGCCGGGCGCAGCAGCCAGACGGTCGGCAGCTTCCTTCTGTACCATGACGGTCAGGCTTTCAATGGGCAGGCGGTCGCCCAGCAGTTTCATGACGATGGGACTGGTGATGTAGTAGGGCAGGTTAGCGCACACAGCCACCGGCATACCGGGGAACTCTTCCGCAATAAGAGCCTTCAGGTCAACTTTCAGTACATCCTGTAATACCAGTTTAAAATTGTCCACTCCGGCCATCGTTTCGGCCAGCAGCGGCGGCAGGCGTTCGTCCACTTCAATGGACACCACCTTGGCGGCGCGCTTTGCCAGTTCCCGGGTCAGCACACCGATGCCGGGGCCGATCTCAATGACACCATAGCGCTTATCCACGCCGCTGGCATCCACGATCTTGGGCGGCAGACCCGGATTGATGATAAAGTTCTGTCCAAAACCCTTGGAGAGTGCAAAATCGTATTTTTCACACAGGGCGCGGATCACCGAGAGGTCGGTCAGTTCGGGCATAGATTCCATCCTTTTTCATAGTACGATTTGAATGCCCTCCGCGTCGCTTTGGGCATATTCAGCGGAAATATTATTATAATATGGCAACCCAGCCAAACCTGCGGGTCTGGCTGGGTTGCATTTTCACGAGAAGGGATCAATACGGCAAACAGCACCGCAATAAACCGGTTTCCTTTTTACAAAAAGAAGCCCATGCAGCATTTCTGCCGGTTTTACCCTTTATTCTGCGCTGGATGCTGCTTCGCCGCCGGCTTCTGCTTCGGTGGAGGAAGCCGTTTCCTCAGAAGAAGCGTTCTCCGGCTCAGTGGCAGCGCTGTCGGCCTCTTCGGAAGCAGCAGTCGAAGAAGCTGCTTCGTTGACACCGCCCAGAGTCGTGGTACCGCTCAGCTGCTGTGCTGCGCTGACCGCACGCTGGATCTGCGGGTCATCCTCGGGGGTATAATCGTAGAAATTCGTGGTCTCTTCGGCACTGAGGGCACGCTCCACATCCACGCTCAGGCCTGTGCCATCAAAGCAGGAGCCGTCGCCGCAGATGAGCTTTGCCACCGTGATGCTCACGGCGCTGCCATCCGAAAGGCGCTGCGGGCTGCTCTGGATGGTTCCCTTGCCCATGGTGGTGGTGCCCACCAGACGTGCGCCGTTCATAGTGCGCAGGCTGGCAGCAAACAGCTCTGCGGCGCTGGCGGTGTTGCCGTTGACCAGACAGACGATGGGCAGCTCCACCTTGCTCTCATCGTCGCTGCTGCCAATGATGGTGCGGTTTCCGTTCTTATCCTCGGCATAGGCCACAGTGCCTTCCGGGGCGATCAGGTCGATGCAGCTGATGGCATCATCCAACACGCCGCCGCCGTTATCTCGCAGGTCGAACACAAGGCTCTGGGCACCGCTGGTAGTGAGAGACCGGATGGCATAGTCCAGCTCGCTGGGCGTGCTGCCGTCGAACTGGCGGATCTTGATGTAACCCACGCTGTCCAGCATCTGGTAGTCCACGGTGGTGCTGGTGTAGCCGGAGTGGGTCAGGTCCGTCGTCCGGGAAGCAGCCTTGCTGTCGAGCCATGTAACATTGACGATGGTGCCGGCTTCGCCCTGCAGGCGGGACTGCACGGCATCCACCCCGGAAAGGCTCTTCACATCGGTGCCGTCAATAGCAGTGATGTAATCGCCCACCACGATACCGGCTTCCTGCGCAGGCGAGTCCTCATACACCCTGGTCACTCTGGCATAGCCGGTCTGGTCCATGCCAAGTTCCACGCCAATGCCCATCACCTTGCCGCTCTGCTGGTTCATCAGCTCGGTGTAGGCGTTGGCGGTGTAGTAACGGGCGTACTTGTCGCCGGTACCCAGCAGATAGCCTGCGGTCAGGCGGTCGTACAGCACCGTTTCATCAATGGTGTAGTAGTCGTTGCTGCGCACATAGCGGTCCACCTCGGCCACTTTGTTGTACATGCTCTCCTTTTCCTTCACGCTGCTCACCGTGCTGTCAAACAGACGCATGGCAATGAGCATGGTAATGGAAAAGGTCACGGTCATGGCAAGGATCACAATGGTGACAGCCATGCCCACAGAGATTTTACGGTTCATGCTTGCCCCTCCCTGTTAATACAGCAGCATCATGATCACACTGCTCAGCAGCGAGAGTGCAAACACGCCTGCCAGAACAAGGCAGCCGATACGCAGCCAGCGCTTGTGTTTTTGTTCGTTCATAGAATACCAGACTCCTTATAAACACACTCAGTTGTGCGGGAACGGGATATAACCGCGCGGATTGACCGCATTGGCCTTTTTGCCGCCCTTCCAGACTTCCAGATGCAGGTGGTTGCCGGTAGAGTTGCCGGTAGAGCCAACGTAGCCGATCAACTCGCCCTGCTTGACATACTTGCCTGCGCTGGTGGCGACCGACCTCATGTGGCCGTACAGGGTGCTGTAGGCGTTGCCGTCCGACATGCTGCCGTGGTAGATGATGACATAGTTGCCATAGCCGCCGCTGGACCAGCCCGCCACCTGCACATAGCCGCTTGCGGCTGCGTAGATGGGGGTACCGCCCGGCGCAGCCAGATCAATGCCGGCATGCAGTCTGTTCACGCCGGACACCGGGTTCTTGCGCCAGCCGTACTCACTGGAAATGCGGGTATAGCTCTTCAGCGGGCAGGCAAAGCCGGTAAAGCTCAGCTGCGGCTTGCTGGATGCAGCGGCCGCGATCAGCTTCTGGATCTCTTTCTTGACGGCCTCATAGTTCAGCTCGTCCGATTCAATAGCGGCCTGTGCCGTCTGCTGGGCCTTCTGGGCATCCTGTGCAGAAAGCTGCGCCGCAGAAATGCTGCTGTTCAGCTCGCTCTGCTTTGCCTTCATCTGGTAGTTCTGGGTATCCAGCTCCGCCTTCTGGCTCGTCAGCTCCTTGCGCTGGGCTTCCAGCTCCACCTTATCTGCTTCCAGAGCGCTCTTGGCGGCCTTCATATTGTCCATGATCTCGGTATCTTTGATGGAGATATCCTGCATGACCTCGTTGAAGGTGAGCAGCTCATACAGGTCATTCACTGCGCTCAGCATGGCCACGCTGCCGCCGTCGCGCAGCTCCTGCATGGCAGCCATGTGCTTTTTAAAATCGCCCCACTGGCCGTCGATCTCGGTCTGCTTCTGGGTGATCTCCGCCTCCTTGGCGGTAATCTTCTGCTCGGTCTGGCCGATGCTGTTCTGTACCGCCGCGATCTGGGTGCTCAGCACACCGATCTGAGACTGAATGACGCCCACGCGCTCCTTCAGCTCACTTTCCAGCGCTTTTGCCGCAGCTTCCTTTTTCTTTGCGTCCGAAAGCTCCTTCTTGTGCTGGTCGATGGATTTGGAAAGGCTGTTCAGCTTGTTTTGCAGGCTGGCCATGCTGGTGGCTGCCGTGGCCGGCTGGAAGCTGACGCTTGCCGCAAGGCATACCGCCGCCAGGCACAGACTCACGCCGCGCAGCAGCTTGCTGCGGGCAGGCTCCGGCCGTGCATGGCGCGGCGTATGGCCGGGCATCTGCAGCCGGAAGGGCTTTGCATGAAGTGCTTTTTTCATGTGCGGCTCCTTTCGATCACACGTTCAGGTGCTTGCGGATGGAGAACATACTGCCCAGACCACCCACAACGGCACCGCCGATGAGGCTGTACGGGATGATAGTGGACCAGACGGCGCTCACCGGCACCAGTGCCTGACCCATGATCATTTCCCACACGCCGCCCAGACCGTCGGAGGCCTGCACCATGTAGGAGTAGCCGCCCAGACTGATTGCTGCAGTGAGCACGCCGGAGATCAGGCCCATGGCCAGACCTTCCACAACGAAGGGCAGAGTGACCAAGCCGTTGGTGGCACCCACGTACTTCATGATCTCAATTTCGCGGCGGCGCGCAAACACGCTCAGGCGGATGGTGCTGCCCACCGTGATGATGCTGACGACCATCAGCACCAGCACGATGCCGCGGCCCACTTTGGTAACAGAGCGCTGCACCTGCACAAAGACGTTGGTCATTTCCACCGGGGCGGTAACGCTGTACACGCCCTGAATGGCCTGCATCTGCTTGCTCATGCTCTCCATCTGGCTCAGATCCGCGATGGAAACGCGGTAGTTGGCCTTGAAGGGGTTGTCATTTTCAAACTCATCCCACAGGGAGGAGTAATCTTCCATGTAATTGCGGTAGGTGTTCAGCACGTCCTGCTTGGAGACGAACTGCACATTGGTCACGCCGGGCATTGCCGCCAGCTTTTCGCCCACGGCCTGCGCAGTGGCATCATCACACTCCGGGTCCAGATAGACCACGGTCTCGTTCTGGCTGCCCAGATAGTTCACCATGCTGTCCACGTTCACCTCGGCAAGACTTGCAAAGGTGTTCAGGGTCATACAGACACTGAGGGACAGGATGCACACAAAGGTCATGGCCCAGTGCTTGCCCAGATTGCGGATGCCGCGCCGGATCAGAAAAAAGAAGGTAGAAGGTCTCATCATACGGTGGCCGCCTCCTTTTCTGCGGTGTCAGCAGGTTCCAGCTCGGTCTCGAACAGGCGTTCTTTGCGCTCTGCGCGTGCGCGGATGGCTTCCTTGTCGGCAGGCACATCCGAAATGATGCGGCCCTTTTTCAGGGTGACGACGCGCTGGTGGAACTGGCGCACCAGCTCGTGCTCATGGGTAACGACCACCACGGTGATGCCCGTTTCGCTCACCCGCTCCAGCAGCTCCATCATTTCCAGGCTCAATTCCGGGTCGATGTTGCCGGTGGGCTCGTCCGCAATGACCAGCTTGGGGCCGTGGGCAAGGGCGCGGGCCACAGCCACGCGCTGCTGTTCACCGCCGGAAAGGGTGTCCGGATAGGCCTTGGCCTTATCCTCCAGATGCACCAGCTCCAGCATGTACTCCACACGGTCGCTGATCTCCCGGCGCTTGACGTTGGTCACATGCATGGCAAAGGCGATGTTCTCGTACACAGTCATGGTGGGGATCAGCCGGAAATCCTGAAAGATAATGCCCATCTGACGGCGCAGATACGGCACCTGATGGCGGTGCAGGCTGGCAACATCCTTGCCCAGAACGGTCACCTTGCCCTCACTGGGCAGCTCTTCGCGCAGCAGCAGCTTGAGCAGGGTGGATTTGCCTGCGCCGGAATGGCCCAGCAGGAACACGAACTCGCCGTCGTCCACATGGAGATTGATATCGTCCAGTGCCAGCGGTCCGCCCCGTTTATATTCCTTGGAAACGTGTTCTAAATCGATCATAGGGTAATATTAGCTCCTGACATTAAAATCTGTTTTCACAGCAAAAAGAACCGGCCAGCATCGGTTTCGAGCGGCCGGTTCTGCACTGCAGGCAGAGCCTGCAGCTTATTAGTATTTGGCCGGATTGTTGGACAGGTACTTCTTGACCATCAGTGCTACCTTAAAGACGATAGCATCGTCGAACTCACGCAGATCCAGACCAGTCAGCTTTTTGATCTTTTCCAGGCGATACACCAGCGTGTTGCGGTGCACAAACAGGCCGCGGCTGGTTTCAGACACATTCAGGTTATTCTCGAAGAAGCGCTGGATGGTGAACAGGGTCTCCTGATCCAGGCTTTCGATGCTGCCCTGCTTGAACACCTCGCGCAGGAACATCTCGCACACGGTGGTGGGCAGCTGATAGATCAGGCGTGCAATGCCCAGATTATCGTAGCGGATGATCTGCTTTTCGGTGTCGAACACCTTGCTCACTTCCATGGCGATCTGCGCTTCCTTAAAGGAGGTAGCCAGATCCTTCACGTTGGAGATGGGGGTGCCGATGCCCACCACAGCCTTGATGTAATGCTCGCCGGACAGGGTATCCACGATGCTGGCAGCCAGCTTTTCCATATCGGTGCGGTCGATGCCCTTGCGGATCTCCTTGACCAGCACGGTATCCGTCTCGCTGATATTGAACACAAAGTCCTTCTGCTTGTCGGGGAACAGGCTGCTGACCACATCGTAGGCGGAGATATCGCCGCCGCTGGTAACACGCACGATGAACACCACGCGGGAAACATCGGTGGCAAAGTGCAGCTCACGGGCCTTGGCATAGATATCGCCGGGCAGGATGTTATCCAGCACCACATTCTTGATAAAGTTGGACTTATCAAACTTTTCGTCGTGGTACTGCTTGATGCTCTGCAGGCTGATGGACAGCATGGCAGCAAACTGACCAGCCGTCTCGTCCACGCCTTCCACGAATACTGCATAATCATTATGCTTGGCGCTGGAGAACTGCTGATAGGTGTAGCCATCGCGCACAAAGCGGTCGCCTGCGGTCAGACGCTCCGCCATGAAACCCTCGCGCACCTCGCCAATCAGGTTCAGTTCCGAGCAGGAAATAACAGCGCCGGTCTCATCCACCACGCCGACCACCCGGTTGATCGCGTCTTTCATCTGGTAGATCACGCTTTGAAATACTCTATTGGCCATAATGGATACCCCTTTTCCTCGTTTGTGCAAACCGCAGCGGCAGCCGGTCGTGATTTTTAACAATTTAGCTGCATTACATTTTATATTTTACACAAAAGAATTTACTTTTGCAACATATTTCAACAAAAAAGATAGTTTTTTCTTGTGAATATTATCTTCAGGGGCCATTCTGAACCAAAAAAGTGCCTTTTTGCGTGGTTCTGCCCCCTATTCTACCGGAAAAATGTGTTGCTTTTTTGAAATTCGGGTGAAAAGCCGACCCTGTCAGCTGGAAATTTTTGACACTTCTTCGGCAGAAAGCTCCCGCCACTGGCCCGGTGCAAGGGCCGGGTCGAGTGCAAGGCCGCCGATGGCATCCCGGTGCAGGCCGTTCACGCCTGCGCCGTACACGCCGAACATCCGCTTGATCTGGTGGTATACGCCCTGCTTGAGCACCACCCGCACAGTGCAGCCGTCGGCAGAAAGGGCCGTCACCTCCGCAGGCGAAAGCGCTGTGCCGTCGGCAAGGGTCACGCCCGCCGCAAAGCCGGTGCGCATCTGCTCGGTCAGCGGCGTGTCCAACACCACGGTGTAGGTCTTGGAGACGTGGCGCTTTGGAGCAAGGATGTCGTGGGCAAAGGTGCCGTCATCGGTCAGCAGCACAAAGCCGGTGCTGGTCTTGTCCAGCCTTCCCGCCGGGAACAGCTGCCGCCGGAGATAGGCATCCCCCACCAGATCGACCACGGTGGTGTCGCGCTTGTCGGTGGAAGCGCTCACCACGCCCTCGGGCTTGTTGAGCATGATGTACACGAACTGCTGATAGCTGAGTGCTCTGCCATCCACAGCCACAGTGTCACTTTCTTTGAGCTGGGTGTCCCCTTTTTTGCAGACAGCACCGTTCACCTGCACCCGCCCTTTGGAAAGCAGCGCCTTTGCTTCGCTGCGGGTGCACTGGGCCGTCTCGGCTAAGTATTTATCCAATCGCATACGCGGTTCTCCTTTGTTGATGATGCTCCCAGTGTAGCATGACAGCGGATTTTTCTCAAGGGGGGACAGGCATCAAAAAAGGCCGCCGCCTTTCGGCGACGACCTTTTAATATTTACTGCAGCTACCCGGCAGGACGGCAGGAAGTTTCTCCAGCGAATGTCCTGGGGGTGGGACCCTGCCGCCGCAGGCGGTAGGGCGGGACTGGAGTCTTGCAACAGCGGCGACCGCTGCCCGCGGCAGAAAACAGGGAGAAGCTGTTGGGGCAGCGGCCAGCAAGACGCAAGCGATAGCGAAGCGGATGCTGGGTGCCGCAACCCGTCGCTGTTCGCGGAGAAAGCTCCCTGATGGCCTGCCCTATTACACGCTCAGGGATGCGTGCTGCTCCACGGCATCGGGGTTAGCATCGAAGATGGGCTTGAGCACATTGGCGATGAACTCCTCCACCTGCTGCGGTGCACGGCCCACAAAGTTCTCCGGCACAAGGCCCGCCACGATCTCCTCGCGGGTCAGGCCAAAGGCAGGGTCGGCAGCAATACGGTCCACCATATCGTTGGGCAGGCCCTCTTCCTTGACCTGCTTGCCGGCGGCGATGGCGTGCTGGCGCAGACGCTCGTGCAGCTCCTGACGGTTGCCGCCCTTTTCCACAGCCTGCATCATGATGTTCTCGCTGGCCATGAAGGGCAGCTCTGCCATCAGACGGCTGCGCACCACCTTGGGATACACCACGATGCCGTCGGTGACGTTGAGCATGATGTTCAGGATAGCGTCGGTGGCAAGGAAGCCCTCAGCCATGGCGACACGCTTGTTGGCGCTGTCGTCCAGCGTGCGCTCAAACCACTGGGTGCCGGTGGTGAAGCTGGGGTTCAGCACATCTACCATCAGGTAGCGGCTCAGCGCGCAGATACGCTCGCAGCGCATGGGGTTGCGCTTGTAAGGCATGGCGGAGGAACCGATCTGGTTCTTTTCAAACGGCTCTTCCATCTCCTTGAAGTTAGCCAGCAGACGCAGGTCGGTGGCAAACTTCATGCAGCTCTGGCCAATGCCGGCAAGGGCGTTCAGGATGAAGGCATCCACCTTGCGGCTGTAGGTCTGGCCGGACACGGGGATGACGGCCTTGGGGTCAAAGCCCATCTCCTTGGCGATGGAAGCATCCACGGCGCGGATCTTATCGGCATCGCCCTTGAACAGCTCCATAAAGGAAGCCTGCGTGCCGGTGGTACCCTTGACACCGCGCAGCTGCAGAACAGCAAGACGGTGGTCGATCTCCTGCAGGTCCATCACCAGCTCGTTGGCCCACAGGGTGGCGCGCTTGCCCACGGTGGTGGGCTGAGCGGGCTGGCAGTGAGTGTAGGCCATGCAGGGCATGTCCTTGTATTCCTCGGCGAAGCGGCCCAGCTTTGCCAACACACCGATCAGCTTTTTGCGCACCAGTTCCAGACCCTGACGCATCACGATGATGTCGGTGTTGTCGCCCACATAGCAGCTGGTGGCACCCAGATGGATGATGCCGGCAGCCTTGGGGCACTGCTGGCCGTAGGCGTACACATGGCTCATCACGTCGTGGCGCACCAGCTTTTCGCGCTCAATGGCCACTTCATAGTTGATATCGTCCACATGGGCTTCCAGCTCAGCCACCATATCGGGGGTGATGTTGGTCAGGCCCTGCTCCATTTCGGCCCGGGCCAGCGCCACCCACAGGCGGCGCCATGTGCGGAACTTGTTATCGTCCGAGAAGATATACTGCATCTCGTCCGAGGAATAGCGGGTGGAAAAGGGGCTGATATAACGATCATGCTGAGACATTGATTGTTTCCTCCTGAAAGTGACTCCCCCAGTCGCCTTCCGGCGACAGCCCCCTCGGGGAGGGGGCCTTTCAGCCTCCCTCTCCGAGGGGGGGTGGCATCGCATCAGCGATGACGGAAGGAGTTTTTCTCTATTCTACCATCAAATCTTGAAATAGTCCACGCCGCCCTCAAAGATCGGCTGATATTTGTCACCGGTAACGTTCTTGTACAGGTACTCGCCGCTGCGCTCCGAGTGGCCCATCTTGCCGAACACACGACCATCCGGGCTGGTGATGCCTTCGATCGCCAGCACAGAGCCGTTGGGGTTATAGCTCTGATCCATGGTGGGATTGCCCTCGATGTCCACATACTGGGTGGCGATCTGGCCATTCTTCATGAGGGTGTCCAGCACCTCCTGCGGAGCCACGAAGCGGCCCTCGCCGTGGCTGATGGCAACGGTGAACTGTTCGCCCACCTCGCACTTGGACAGCCACGGGCTGCCGGTGGATGCAATGCGGGTGCGCACCAGCATGCTCTGGTGGCGGCCAATGGTGTTGAAGGTCAGGGTGGGGTCATAGGGAGTGATGGGGCGGATATCGCCGTAGGGGACCAGACCCAGCTTGATGAGAGCCTGGAAGCCGTTGCAGATGCCCAGCATCAGGCCATCGCGCTGCTGCAGCAGACGGCGCACCGCCTCGGTGACCTCCGGGTTGCGGAAGAAAGATGCAATGAACTTTGCACTGCCGTCCGGCTCGTCGCCGCCGGAGAAGCCGCCGGGCAGCATGACGATCTGGCTGTTATCAATGGCCTTGACCAGTGCCTTGCAGCTCTCGGCCACGTCGGCGGGGGTCAGGTTGCGGATGACCAGGATCTCCGGGTCGGCACCGGCGCGGGCAAAGGCCTTGGCGGTGTCGTACTCGCAGTTGGTGCCCGGGAACACCGGAATGATGACCTTGGGCTTTGCCACACCGATCTTGGGTGCGGCGGGTGCGGTCAACTTGCCGTTGATCTTTTCCACGGTGGGGCCTGCCTTGCGGTAGGGGTACACCGGCTCCAGCTTGCCTTCCCAGATCTCCTGCAGCTGGGCCATATCCAGCTTTTCGCCGCAGGCTTCAAAGACGTATTCCTTGGTGGTCTCGCCCAGGATCTCACCGGCGGGCGAATCGGACACCATTTCCAGAACGATGGAGCCATACATGGGCTGGAACATCTCATGGGTGGTCTTATCCGCACGCATCTTGAAGCCGATGTGGTTGCCAAGGCCCATCTTGAACAGAGCCTCGGCAATGCCGCCGTAGCCCACAGAGCAGGCGGATGCCACCATGCCCTCTTCGATCATGTCCTCCACCATCTTGTAGTTGGCCTTCAGGGAGAAGAAGTTGGGGCAGCCGGTCTCGGGGTCGATGATAGGCCGTACCAGCACCACCGTGCTCTCCGGCTTCTTGAATTCGGTGGAGACCACCTTGTTTGCCTTGCCGATGGCGGTTGCAAAGGAGACCAGCGTGGGAGGCACATCCAGCTTTTCAAAGGAGCCGGACATACTGTCCTTGCCGCCGATGGATGCAATGCCCAGACCCATCTGGGCATCCAGTGCACCCAGCAGAGCGGCCAGCGGCTTGCCCCAGCGCTCCGGGGCGGTGCCCAGACGCTCGAAATATTCCTGGAAGGTGAGGTAAGCATCCTCATAGCGGAAGCCGGAGGCCACCAGCTTGGTAACGCTCTCGATGACAGCCATCTGAGCGCCCTTGTACTGGTCTGCGCTCATCAGGAAGGGGTTGAAGCCCCATGCCATGCCGGAGCAGGTGCTGGTCTCGCCGTCCACCGGCAGCTTTGCCACCATGGCGTTCTGCGGGGTCAGCTGATAGGCACCGCCAAAGGGCATGAGCACGGTGGCGGCACCAATGGTGGAGTCGAACCGCTCAGACAGGCCCTTCTTGCTGCAGACGTTCAAATCGCCCACCATGTTCTTCATCTTCTGGCTGAAGGTCAGGCCCTCCCACTGGGGCTGCCAGACCGTGGCCTTTTCCACATGGACCTTCTGGTGCTTCTCGGCACCGTTGGAGTTCAGGAACTCGCGGCTGATGTTCACAATGGACATACCGTTCCACACCATGTTCAGGCGGGGCTCAGCCGTCACCTTTGCCACCGGAGTGGCCTCAAGGTTCTCTTCGTTGGCGAGGGCAATGAACTTGTCCACGTCCTCGGGGGCCAGCGCCACAGCCATGCGCTCCTGGCTCTCGCTGATGGCCAGCTCGGTGCCGTCCAGACCCTCGTACTTCTTGGTGACCTTGTTCAGGTCGATGTACAGGCCGTCGGCCAGCTCACCGATGGCAACGGACACACCGCCTGCACCAAAGTCGTTGCAGCGCTTGATCATCCTGCAGGCATCCTCGCGGCGGAACAGGCGCTGCAGCTTGCGCTCGATGGGAGCGTTGCCCTTCTGCACCTCGGCACCGCAGTGCTCAAGGCTGTCCAGCTTGTGGGCCTTGGAAGAACCGGTAGCACCGCCCACACCATCACGGCCGGTGCGGCCGCCCAGCAGAACGATGACATCGCCGGGGGCGGGGCACTCGCGGCGGACGTGGGAAGCGGGGGTAGCGCCTACAACGGCGCCGATCTCCATGCGCTTTGCCACATAGCCGGGGTGGTAGATCTCGTCCACCTGACCGGTAGCAAGGCCGATCTGGTTGCCGTAGGAGGAATAGCCTGCGGCAGCAGTGGTCACCAGTTTGCGCTGGGGCAGCTTGCCGGGCAACGTCTCACTGACCGGCTTGAGCGGGTCGCCTGCGCCGGTAACGCGCATGGCCTGATAGACGTAGCTGCGGCCGGACAGCGGGTCACGGATAGCACCGCCGATGCAGGTAGCCGCACCGCCGAAGGGCTCGATCTCGGTGGGGTGGTTGTGGGTCTCGTTCTTGAACAGGAACAGCCAGTCCTCGTCCTTGCCGTTCACATCGCACTTGATCTTGACGGTGCAGGCGTTGATCTCGTCGGACTCGTCCAGATTTTTCAGGATGCCCTGCTTCTTCAGCTCCTTGGCGCCGATGGTGGCAAGGTCCATCATGCAGCGGGGCTTGTTCTCGCGGCCCAGATCGGCGCGCATGGCCATGTAGCGGTCAAAGGCCTTCTGCACCACGGCATCGTCGATCTGCACATCGTCCAGAATGGTGCCGAAGGTGGTGTGGCGGCAGTGATCGGACCAGTAGGTGTCGATCATCTTGATCTCGGTGATGGTGGGGTCGCGGTGCTCCGAGCGGAAATACTTCTGGCAGAACTCGATATCGCCAAGATCCATGGCAAGGCCGTTGTCCGCAATGAACTTTTTCAGCTGCTCTTCGTCCAGCTGGTTGAAGCCCTCCAGCACCTTGACCGGGGCGGGCACGGGGTACTCCATTTTCAGGGTCTGCTTGGTGTCCAGCGAAGCCTCGCGGGCCTCCACCGGGTTGATGACGTATTTCTTGATCTCGGCCACCTGCTCGTCGGTCAGGGTGCCTTCCAGCAGATAGACGCGGGCAGAGCGCACCAGCGGGCGCTCGCCCTGACTGATGAGCTGGATGCACTCAGCAGCGGAGTCGGCGCGCTGGTCGAACTGGCCGGGCAGATACTCCACTGCAAAGGACACGCCGTCGCTGGCGGGCAGCTCGGCATAGGTGTTATCCACCGGCGGCTCACTGAACACGGTGTTTGCACACTGGTTGAACAGTTCTTCGTCGATGCCTTCCACATCGTAGCGGTTCAGCAGACGCAGACCGGTAAGCGACTGGATGCCCAGCAGGCTGGTCAGCTCATTTTTCAGGCCGGTGGCTTCCACATCAAAGCCGGGCTTTTTTTCCACATAAATACGATAGACCATTGGGTAGGTTCCCCCTTTGTTTTCTTTGAACCGACCCTCTCAGTCACGGCTTACGCCGTGCCAGCTCCCCCGAAAGGGGGAGCTTTTTCTGCTGGCGGAAAGTACCGCGTTCGATGGAAAGCATCGGCTTGCCCATTTTCCCGCATAAAGCTCCCCCTTCGGGGGAGCTGCCGCCGCCAGGCGACTGAGAGGGTTTTCTTTCTTACTGCTTCTCTGCCAGTGCCTTCAGGGCGCGCAGGCCGATATCGCTGCGCTTGTGCAGCTTTTCAAAGCTGATCTTCTCTGCCGCCTCATAGGCATGGCTCAGCGCATTGGTCAGGCGCGGGCCGGTGGCGGTGACACCCAGCACACGGCCGCCGGCCGTGACAAGGGCGCCGTCCTCGGTGATGGCGGTGCCGGAGTGGTAGACCGTCACATTCTCCTCGCCGGGCAGCTGGCCGTCCACAAGGCCTGTGATGGGCTTGCCCTTCTCGTAAGCCACCGGGTAGCCGCCGGAAGCCAGAATGACGCAGGCGGCAGCACCGTCCGAGAACTTGACCTCCTCGTTTTCCAGCGTGCCGTTGGTGCAGGCCTGCATGATGCGCAGCAGGTCGCCTTCCAGCAGGGGCAGCACCACCTGCGTTTCCGGGTCACCAAAGCGGCAGTTGTACTCGATGACCTTCGGGCCGTCCGGAGTGAGCATCAGGCCGAAGTAGAGGCAGCCCTTGAAGGGGCAGCCCTCGGCGTTCATGGCCTTGATGGTGGGCAGGAAAATTTTCTCCATGCACTCAGCGGCCACTTCCGGGGTGTAGTAGGGGTTGGGAGCAATGGTGCCCATGCCGCCGGTGTTCAGGCCGGTGTCGTGGTCGTTGGCACGCTTGTGGTCCATGCTGGACACCATGGGCTTGACCACCTTGCCGTCCGTAAAGCTCAGCACACTGACCTCGGGGCCGGTGAGGAATTCCTCCACCACCACATGGTTGCCGGATGCGCCGAATTTCTTATCCAGCATGATCTCCTTCACGCCGTCCGCAGCCTGCTGCTCGTTTTCGCAGATCAGCACGCCCTTGCCCAGTGCCAGACCGTCGGCCTTGATGACCACCGGGTACTTGCCCTCGGCCTTGATGTACTCCATGACCTTGGCGGGGTCGTCAAAGGTCTCGTACTTTGCGGTGGGGATGCCGTATTTCTTCATCAGGTCCTTGGAGAACACCTTGGAGGCCTCGATGCGGGCAGCGGCCTTATCCGGGCCAAAGGCCGGGATGCCCACTGCTGCCAGCGCATCCACCATGCCCAGAGCCAGCGGGTCGTCCTGCGCCACCACAACGTAATCGAACTTTTCTTCTACGGCAAAGCCCACCATGGTGTCCACATCGGTAGACTTGATGTTTTTGCACTTTGCGTCATAGCTGATGCCGCCGTTGCCGGGTGCGCACCAGATCTCGCCGCAGTCAGGGCTCTTTTTCAGTGCCTTGATGATGGCGTGCTCGCGGCCACCGCCGCCGACAACCAGAATTTTTTTCTTCATAATTGCACCTTCTCTATGCATCGGCACGGCGGAAGTTTCTCCGAGGACCGTCCGCTGGGGTTGGACCCTGCCGCCGCAGGCCGCAGGGCGGGCGATGGAATGGCCCGATTCGTGTCCGAGGAGGAAGCTTCCGCTGTGCCGTACTATCAGTGATGGAACAGCCGCAGGCCGCAGAAGGCCATTGCGATGCCGTACTTGTTGCAGGTGTCAATGACCTGCTGGTCGCGGATGGAGCCGCCGGGCTGCACGATGGCGGTCACGCCGGAGCGGCGGGCACGCTCAATGTTGTCTCCGAAGGGGAAGAAGGCATCCGAGCCAAGGCACACGCCGTTCACCTTGCTGAGATATTCCTTCTTTTCCTCAGCGGTCAGCGGGGCGGGCTGCTCGGTAAAGGTCTCGGCCCACACATCGTCGCCAATCACATCCTCGGGCGTATCGCCGATGTAAACATCAATGGCGTTGTCACGGTTAGGCTTTGCCACATCGTCGCGGAAGGGCAGGTTGAGCACCTTATCCATGTGGCGCAGCTGCCAGTTGTCGGCCTTCTGGCCTGCCAGACGGGTGCAGTGGATGCGGCTCTGCTGGCCTGCGCCCACGCCGATGGTCTGGCCGTGGTAGGTGTAGCACACGCTGTTGGACTGAGTATACTTCAGGGTGATGAGTGCAATGACCAGATCACGCTTCTGCTCTTCGGTCACATCCTTGTTCTCGGTGACCCAGTTGTTCAGCATGGTGTCGGCGTTGATGACCAGCTCGTTGCGGCCCTGCTCAAAGGTGATGCCGTACACCTGCTTGTGCTCGATGGGAGCGGGCTTGTAGGCCGGGTCGATGGCGACTACGTTGTAGTTGCCCTTTTTCTTGCCGGACAGGATAGCCAGTGCCTCCGGCTCGTAGCCCGGGGCGATGATGCCGTCGGACACCTCGTGCTGGATCAGCTTTGCGGTGGGCACATCGCAGATGTCCGAAAGGGCGATCCAGTCGCCAAAGGAGGACATGCGGTCCGCACCGCGTGCACGGGCATAGGCATTTGCCAACGGCGACAGCTCCATATCCGGGGCAATGTGGTACATTTTGCGTTCCACATCGGTCAGGGGCAGGCCCAGAGCCGCGCCTGCCGGGGAAACGTGCTTGAAGGAAGCTGCTGCGGGCAGACCACAGGCAGCTTTCAGCTCCTTGACCAGCTGGATGGAGTTGAGGGCATCCAGAAAATTGATGTAGCCGGGCTTGCCGTTCAGCACAGTAACCGGCAGGTCAGAGCCATCTTCCATATAAATGCGGCTGGGCTTCTGGTTGGGGTTGCAGCCGTACTTCAATGCCAGTTCGTTCATTGGTGCATCCTCCTTATTTCTCTATTGTTTTAGTCCTGTTTTTCCTCTGCGTCAAGCTTTTTGAGCAGTTCCAGCTCCTCAGGCAGCAGCTCCGGCTCCTCGGGGTCGTCCAGATCGCTGCACACAGCATCGTACTTGTTAAAGATCATGTCGCCGGTCTCGCCGGAGTCCAGATCAACGACCCGGGCAAACAGGCTCACCTTGTTGTCCGGGTTCAGGCTGCTCCACAGACCCTGTGCAAAATCGCCGATGGTGCGGGGGCAGGCAAAGCGCAGCGGCTCACCCTCAAAGCTGGGGATGGGATTTCCGTTGTGCTTGTAGGTGCTGATGAAATGGCCCTCGCCTGCAACGGGCTGCGGGTAATCAAAGAAATAGCGCTGCACGCTGTCGCCATTGCCGTCCGCAGACTTGAGAATGCTCATCTGATAGCTGCCGTCGGCGTACACCACAGCGGAGATGCGGGGGGTGTAGTTGGGGCCGTCCGGCTCAAAGGTGCGGGTGCGCAGGGCATCGGCAAAGCTCTTACCCTGACTCATCAGGTCATAAATGGTATCGGTCTGGTCACCGTTGGTCACGATATGGGTCTTGCCCAGCGTCAGCACCGGATTGTAAATAATGAGGCTGGGGTCCTCCAGCTTTGCGGGGTCCGCTGCGATGGTGCAGATGCCGCCGCGCTCGGGCACGGGGTCAAACACGCGGTTGCGGCTGTTCTCGCTGCGGCCCATGATAAAGTAGCCAATGAACATCTGGCGGCCATCCGGAGCCATTGCCACAGCAATGCCGCGGCCGGGATACTCGTTGGATGCCAGATACTCGTTCAGGTTGATCTTTTCCATGTCAAATTCTCCTATTACGGAACTCCCCCAGTCGCCTGCGGCGACAGCCCCCTCGGAGAGGGAGCCTTGCCTCCCTCCTTGAGGGAGGTGGCACGCCGTCAGGCGTGACGGAAGGAGTTTTCACTCGATCTCTCCGCTGCACACCATAGCCACGGCCTTGGGCAGCAGCTTCCACTCGGCCTGCTCCATCACACGCTTCTGCAGCACCTCGGGGGTGTCGCCGGGCAGGATGTCCACGGCCTTCTGCAGCAGGATGGGCCCGCCGTCGCACTCTTCGTTCACGAAGTGGACGGTGGCACCGGTCACCTTACAACCCCGGGCCAGAGCCGCCTCATGCGGACGCAGACCGTACATGCCGGGCCCGCAGAAAGACGGGATGAGTGCCGGGTGCACATTCAGGATGCGGCGGGGATACGCTTCAATGACACTGGGCCCCAGCACGGACAGAAAGCCTGCCAGCACCACCAGATCGATGTTGTGGTCTTTCAACGTTTTCAGCAGAGCTGCGTCAAAATCCTCACTACTGGCGTAATCCTTGCGGCGCACCACGCAGCCTTCCACACCGGCCTTTGCGGCCCGTTCCAGCGCATAGACACCGGGCTTGGAGGCCACCACGAGGGTGATCCTGCCGTTGGGGTTCTCGCCTCGGGCTTCGCTGTCCAGCAGAGCCTGCAGGTTGGTGCCGCCGCCGGAGACTAAAACTGCAATGTTCAGCACAGCTCCACGCCCTCACCTTCTGCAATGACGCCCAGACGGTAAGCTTCCGGCTCGCCATTTGCGTGCAGGATGTCCAGTGCCTTGTCGGCCTGCTCTGCGGGGACGGTGAGCACCATGCCAACGCCCATGTTGAAGGTGTTGAACATATCGTGCTCGGAGATATTGCCGGTCTTCTGCATCAGCTGGAACAGAGCCGGGGTGCGGACATCTGCCTTGTTGATGCGTGCGCAGCAGCCCTTTTTCAGGCTGCGGGGAATGTTCTCGTAGAAGCCGCCGCCGGTGATGTGGGAAATGCCCTTCACATCCACCTCTTCCAGCACCTTGAGCACAGGCTTGACGTAGATCTTGGTGGGAGCCAGCAGGGCCTCGCCCAGCGTCTTGCCGCCCAGCTCTGCAGGGGCAGTGTGCAGCACATCGGGGTTTGCGTCAATGTCAAAGATCTTGCGCACCAGCGAGAAACCGTTGGAGTGCACACCGGTGGAAGGCAGGGCAAGAATCACATCACCGGCTGCCATGGTCTCGTTGCTCAGAATCTTTTCCTTATCCACGACACCCACGGTGAAGCCGGCCAGATCGTACTCCTCCTCCGGCATCATGCCCGGGTGCTCGGCAGTCTCGCCGCCCACCAGAGAGCAGTCGGCCTGCACGCAGCCCTCAGCCACACCCTTGACGATCTCGGCGATCTTCTCGGGAATGTTGCGGCCGCAGGCGATGTAATCCAGGAACACCAGCGGCTTTGCACCGGCGCAGATGACATCGTTGACGCACATTGCCACGCAGTCGATGCCGATAGTATCGTGCTTGTCCATGATCATGGCGATCTTCAGCTTGGTGCCCACGCCGTCGGTGCCGGAGATCAGCACCGGGTGCTTGTAGCCGGTGCAGTCCAGCTCAAACAGGCCACCAAAGCCGCCCAGACCGCCAATGCAGTGCTCGTTCATGGTGCGGGCCACATACTGTTTCATCAGTTCAACAGAGCGATAACCGGCGGTGATATCCACACCGGCGGCTGCATAGCTTTCAGAATAGCTTTTTTCCATGGTCTTACTCTCCTAACTTTTTCTCGTCCTTGGGACGGTCGTTCAGGTGGCGTTCGTGAATATCGGTGGAAAGCACCTCGTCCGGCTTCACGGCATATTCGCCGGTAAAGCAGGCGGTGCAGAATCCGCATTTTGCGTTCTTTGCAAGCTGGACAACATGCTCAGTGGAAAGGTAGCCCAGCGTATCGGCCCCGATCACTTCATTGATCTGCTCGACCGTGCGGCCGGTGGCCACAAGCAGCTTCTGATCCGGGATGTCAGTGCCGAAGTAGCAGGGGTACTTGAACGGCGGTGCCGACACCATAAAGTGCACCTCGGTGGCACCGGCATCCCGCAGCAGCTTGATGATGCGGGCAGAGGTGGTGCCGCGCACGATGGAATCATCCACCAGCACCACGCGCTTGCCCTTGACCGTGCTGGAAACGACGTTCAGCTTGATGCGCACGCTGTTCTCGCGCTGCTTCTGGCTGCCCTGAATGAAGGTGCGGCCAATGTATTTGTTTTTGATAAAGCCGATGCCATAGGGGATGCCGCTCTCCTGTGAGTAGCCGAGCGCTGCATCCAGACCGGAATCCGGCACGCCGATGACCACGTCCGCTTCCACGGGGTGTTCCTGTGCAAGGAACCGGCCGGCCTGCTTGCGGGCCTCGTGCACCGAGCTGCCCTCGATGATGCTGTCCGGGCGGGAAAAATAGATGAACTCGAACACGCACATCTGGGTGTCCGGTCGGCCGCAATGATCCTTGATGCTGCGCAGCTCACCGGTTTTTGCGTCTGCCACCACGATCTCGCCGGGCTCCACGTCCCGCAGCAGGGTGGCGCCAGCGGCATCCAGCGCACAGCTCTCGCTGGCAAATACGTAGCCGCCGCCGGGCAGCGTGCCGATGCACAGGGGCCGATAGCCGCGGGGGTCACGCACTGCAATGAGCTTGGTGGCCGACATGATCACCAGACTGTAGGCACCCTCCAGCACATCCATCGTCTTGCTGATGGCGGTCTCGATGCTGCCCATGCGCAGGCGGTTGCGGGTGATCAGGTAGCAGATCACCTCGGTATCGGAGGAGCCGTGGAAGATGGCACCTTCATTTTCCAGCTGGCGGCGCAGCTCGATGGCGTTGGTCAGGTTGCCGTTGTGGCACAGTGCCATGGTGCCGCGGCCATGGCGCACGATCATGGGCTGTGCATTGGCGCGCACACGGCTGCCTGCCGTGGCGTAGCGCACGTGACCGGTAGCCATGTGCGCATTGGGGTTTGCCAGACTTGCCAGCACCGCCGGGGTGAACACCTCGTTCACAAGGCCGAGGTCGCGGTGGCCGTTGATCACGCCATCATCGTTCACGGCGATGCCACAGCTCTCCTGACCACGGTGCTGCAGGGCATACAGAGCCGAGTAGGCCGCAGCGGCCACATCCTCGGTACCGGCACGGTCGTAAATGCCGAAAACGCCGCATTCTTCGTGCAGCGGATATGCAAAATCAGACATTGGTTCTCCTTTTTCGCTCTGAAACCCTCTCAGTCATTGCTCCGCAATGCCAGCTCCCCCGAGGGGGGAGCTTTTATACCGCTTTCCCGTCAGATGGCGTAAGACCTCGCCCTTCGGGAGAGGTGGCACGCCGCAGGCGTGACGGAGAGGGTCCGCGTCTTACAGCTCGTTCAGTTCGTTCTGCAATTTTTCCTCTTTGGCAGCGATCTGTGCGGCCATGGCGGTGCGCTCTGCTGCCAGCTTTTCGGCCAGAGCGTCGTCGCTCAAAGCCAGAATTTCCGCAGCCAGCCATGCGGCGTTCTTGGCACCGTTCAGAGCCACCGTTGCCACCGGGATGCCGCTGGGCATCTGCACCGTGGCAAGCAGGGCATCCATGCCGTCCATGGCACCGCCCTTCATGGGAATGCCGATCACCGGCAGGGTGGTGTTGGCAGCAAAGGCACCCGCCAGATGTGCTGCCATGCCTGCTGCGCACAGGATCACGCCGAAGCCGTTGGCACGGGCGCTTTTGGCAAACTCCGCTGCCTCGGCAGGGGTGCGGTGTGCCGAAAGGATGTGCGCCTCAAAAGGAATGTCCAGCGCTTTCAGCTGGGCACATGCGCCCTTTACCACCGGCCAATCGCTGTCAGAACCCATGATCACAGCCACTTTACGAACCATATCCAAACCTCTCTTTCTCAACCGACAAACAAAAAAGGCTGCGGTACACCCGTACCACGGCCTTTAATTCTGCGTATGCTCTCCCGACGCTTTGCACAAAGTTGCACGATGCCCCTGACATGCCCGAATGTTGTTTCGACCCATGAGACCCGGCAGCATCTTCATCATTGAAGTTCTCCTCCGCAGTTCCTTGTGCTTGCGTTTTCAGGCGGCGGAAAAGCCCTTTCTGCGGGCCGCCGTCCCTGTACTACATACAGTTTACGGCAAAAAAACATCTTTGAAAAGAGTGTTCCCACAAATTCTACCTTGTGTTTTCATGCCGTCAAAAAACTTTCAAAAGTTTTGTGCAGTTTCGACATTGTTTTTCTTTTTAAGTATGACTTATAGTTTAAGTATATTTTATGTAAATAGGATGCGTTAACTTTTTGTACAATAGACGGACTTTTTTAAAAAATAATTTTTGCTGTAATTGCCCGTGCAGCGCGGATGAGGTCCGCCGGGGCACAGCACACCTGCGTGCCGATGCGCCCGCCGGAGACATAGACCTTCTCCTGCGTCAGCACGCTCTCATCGAACACAGTCTTATACTGCTTTTTCATGCCTACCGGGCTGCAGCCACCGCGCACATAGCCGGTGACCTTGTTGATATCGGCCACATGGATCATGGCAACGCTTTTTTCGCCCACACTGCGGGCAGCGGCTTTCAGATCCAGCTCTGCTGCCACCGGAATGACGAACACAAAATAGTTTTTGCTATTGCCCTGCGTCACCAGCGTCTTATACACGCAGGCAGGGTCTTCGCCCATGCTGCCTGCCACATCCACACCTGCCACGGCAACGCCCTCTTCATGAGCGTACTCGTGGGCGGTGTAGGGCACCTTCTCGCGCTCCAGAATGCGCATGGCATTGGTTTTTGCTTCTTTTCCCATTGTAGTATTCCCCTTTATATTTAGCTGGTTCTATTCTTAAGTATGATGGCATTGGGTCAGCGTCCTCGCCCTCTCCGTCATTGCTAACGCAATGCCACCTCTCCCAAAGTGAGAGGCTTTGGCAATCCACGCAAAGTTTCCGTTTTTGCCAAGGGCTCCCCCTTTGGGGGAGCTGCTGAGCGCAAGCGAAGCTGAGAGGGCGAGCCTGCTTTTCCTTTTCCTGCCCCCATTCTACCACTTTCTTCAAAAAAATTCAAAATTCTCTTGACTTCAGTTTCCTGAAGTGATATCATAGCGTCACACACTTCAGAACCCTGAAGTTTGACACTGCAAGCTGCGGCAAAGGAGCCGGTCTCCCTCGCCGTTTCACACGATAAGGCAAAGGAGACAAAACACTATGATCATCGTACTCAAACAGAACGCACCTGAGGTACAGGTACGCGAGTTCTGCCACGAACTGCAGGATATGGGCCTGCAGATCAACGATTCCAAGGGCAGTGAGAGCCACATTCTGGGCCTGATCGGCGACACCAAGGCCGTGGCCGAGAGCTGGGTGCTGGCAAACCCGGTGGTGGAGACCTGCCGCCGCGTGACCGAGCCTTATAAGAAGGCCAACCGCAAGTTCCACCCGGACGACAGCGTGATCGATGTGGACGGCGTAAAGATCGGCGGCGGAAACTTTGCGGTCATTGCAGGCCCCTGCAGCATCGAGAGCGAGGAGCAGATCACCTACTGCGCACAGCGCGTGAAGGCTGCGGGTGCTTCCCTGCTGCGCGGCGGCGCATTCAAGCCCCGCACCTCGCCCTACTCCTTTCAGGGTATGCGCAGCGAGGGCCTCGACCTGCTCAAGCTGGCACGCCGCGCCACCGGTGCTCCCATCGTGACCGAGATCATGAACACCGAGCACCTGCCCCTGTTCGAGAATGTAGACCTCATTCAGGTGGGTGCCCGCAACATGCAGAACTTTGAGCTGCTCAAGGCCGTTGGCCGTCAGAAGAAGCCGGTGCTGCTCAAGCGCGGCCTTGCCAATACGCTGGAGGAGTTCGTGATGAGCGCCGAGTACATCATGGCTGAGGGCAACGAGAACGTCATCCTCTGCGAGCGCGGCATCCGCACCTTTGAGACCAGCATGCGCAACACCCTCGACCTTGCCGGTGTGGTAATGCTGCACAAGATGACCCACCTTCCCGTTATTGTGGACCCCAGCCATGCCTGCGGCCACGCATGGATGGTGCCGGATCTGGCAAAGGCCGCTGTTGCTGCCGGTGCCGACGGCCTGATGATCGAGGTGCACAACAACCCCGCCAAGGCAAAGTGCGATGGTGCCCAGAGCCTGACCCCCGACCAGTTCGACGAGCTGATGCAGTTCATTGGCAAGGAAGTGGAGTTCTTCGGCAAAAAGCTGAACTGATGATTTGAAAGATCCTCCGCTTCGCTCTGGATATATTCAGCGGAAAGAATATTTTTGATATTGCAAACAAGCCAGACCTGCGGGTCTGGCTTGTTTGCTTTTTCACGGGAGGGTTCGTGGATATAAACGGCATCTTCCGGTTCTGCCCCTTTTCCTGTGAAAAAAGCAACCCCGGGGCGCTTGCGGTCACCCCGGGGCTGTTACAAGAATGATCTACTTTTTCAGGAGATCAGGCTCTCTTCCTTGGCCTTATCCCAGACAAGGCAGGTTTGGAGCTTGGTCACATAGCGATAGGGGCGGAACTCGTTTTCCTTCACATCGTCCATCAGACCCTGCTCTTCCATCCAGCTGGCAGCCTGCCGCAGATGAAGGTCGGCGTCATCGATGTCGCTGAAGCTCTTCACCGTCTGCGGTTCCGGGCAGCCGGCCTTTTCCCAGATCAGGGTCGCCAGACCGGCGCGGTTGGAGGGCATGGGGACGCCGGGCATATTCAGCACGCGATAGATGCCGGTTCCGGCTTCGTAAATGCTCCACACGGCTGCACCGGTCAGCGCAACAGCCGCAATGCCGGTCACCACATCGCTGCTGCCGCCGCCGGGATTGACAGGGTCAACATTTCCATTTCCGCCCTGATACAGCGCTTCGACGGTCACGTTGCAACCGGGCATTGTAAAGGTGATGGTCTGGGGGTCGTCCCTAGCCGGAGTCCAGCCCAGTGCTTTGCCATCGTCACGCACGGCGTTCCAGCCGAGGAACTCTGCGCCCTCCTGCAGATCTGCCGTCACGGTCACATCCTTACCTTCCGGCACAACGTCGGTGGTGTCCAGCTGCTGGGCACCGGCACCGAGGTCGGCCGTCGCCTTTGCGTCCTTGGTGGAGACAGCATTGCCGTTCGCATCGGCGAGGTAGCGGTACTCCTTGCCGTCTTCGCCGCGCTTATAGCCGATGATGTAGCCGGGATTCATGCTGAAAAGTCTCAGCTCTTTCTGGTAAGGAGAGTCCTCGTTTTCCAGCGTGATATGACGGCCGACGCTTGGATCGTCGGTCAGGATCGTTGCCGTACCGGTAAAGGTCTTTTTGATTTTGATCTTCTGCCCGGCACCCAGATGGATATTGCTTTGGGTGTTGTTCTCAAAGGCCGCGTTCTTCAGGGTCACTCCGGAGCTGCCAAGATCCTTCAGAAGGATGCCGTCTTTTCCGCCCCTGATGGTGCCGCCGTTGATCTGTGTATCGCCGAAATCGCCGGTGCAGTCAATGACCGTGCCTTCCGCATTCGAGGTAGCCACCGTGCCGCCGTTCATGCGCAGGCCGCCGCGGTTTTTGATGGTGCAGTCGGCATCCGAGGTAATGGTGCCGTCGTTGATCTCCACCCGGCCCCAGTTGTTTTGGATGCAGCTGATACCCACCGACTCAAGAACGCCGTCTGTTGTGGTGCCATTATTGATTGTTAAATAACCAGAATTCACAATGCAGTTTCGTCCGGTAGTTTTGTAGTTTCCTCCATTGATTTTCAGAATCGCACCAGAACTGTTAGTAATTGCAGGAGACGACATACCTCCATCAACTTCTGTAATCACCGAAACATCCGTCAGTGTCATGTGCCCAGCATTTTGGAATACATAAGTATGGTCTGCTATCGTCTTAGTATACTTTCCGCCATTAACGACTACTGTACTGGTACCTCCAGTCGTCACAGCATATCCACTCGTCGTAGTCACGTCAACATTGTTCAGGGTAAGATGATTGTTCGTTCCAAAAAGCATGATAAAGTTTCGAAAAGGTAATATATAAGTACCCCCATTTACAACAGCATTGCTCGAATTGTAAAGATCCAGAAAATGATGTCCGCTCAGATTCACCGTGTGACCATCATTTTCAATCGTCACCAGCTTTGCATGCTCGACATCTATGAAAATCGTATTAGGCTGTGTAAAAGTGACGTCACCAGTAATGCGGATCGTCACTTCATCCGTGGTATCATCCTTGGTATCGATCTCAATACCGCCGGTATAAATTCCTTCCGGGATCTCGTAATCACCGCCCTTGGTGATTTTCATGCCTGTAGTGGGGATCGTCGTGGCCGTTTCCGCGTTTTCCTGCGCAGTTACGCCATTTTCAGGCGTACCCCCCCAGAGCAAGTGCATTGACCGGAAGGACAGATGTCATCATGCATGCCGCAAGCACTGCACTGATGAGCCGCATCTTCTGTTTTTTCATCCTCAAAACCTCTGCTTTCTGTTAAATTTCTGAGACTTATGTCTCGCATTTTTAGTATAGCACCCCTATTTTCTGCATACAATCTTCACCTGTACTGAAATTTTCCTTGTAATTTCTTCTAATTTTTGTTACCTTTGTTCGAAATTTTACGAAACTTCTCCCGGTAGTACCGCCCCCCCCCCGGCATTCCATTTTTTGCGTATTTGTGTTATACTATAGTGTATTTGCAATCCACCCTGAAATGAGGTTTTTTTATGAAAGCACATATCGCACGCAACCAGAACGCCGGTGTCCCGCTGGTTCTGGGCTGGAATCTTTCCTCCGCCGACCGCGGCAAGCTGGAAGGCATGGCTCCTGCTTTTGGCATGAAGCTGCTGCTCGTCTCCCCTGCCGATGCGGGCAAGACCGTGGCCCAGCTGCTGGGCGAGGTGGAGACCAAGGCCGCACGCACGCTGGTGCTGGAACCGGGTGCCTACCCGCCGGCAGTGGTTCTGGCAAACTTCAAGGAGAAGGATGTGGACACCCTGCTGGATCTGATGAAGCAGGCACAGATCACCATTCCGCTCAAGGCCGTTGTGACTCCCTCCAACCGCAATTGGGTGTTCGGCGATCTGCTGGCCCACCTGCAGGAGGAGCACGCCGCCTTTACCGCCGCAAAGGAGAACCACACCGTATGAAGACCCGCGCAAAACGTTTCGTCAGCGCCCTGCTGGCCGGGGTGCTCTGCCTGAGCCTGCTGGCAGGCTGTGCCTCCAAAAAGAAAGAGCTTACCCGCTATTCCACCGTTTTTTATGATGTGTTCGATACCGTAACGCAGGTGATCGCCTACTGCGAGAGCGAGGAAGAATTCAACACCCAGATGGATGCCCTGCACGCAGACCTTATTACCTATAACCAGCTGTATGATATCTACAACGATTACCCCGGCGTGACCAACGTCAAGACCATCAACGACAATGCCGGCAGCGCTCCGGTGGAGGTGGACGACCGCATCCTCTCCATGCTGGAGCTGGCCGACCAGATGTACCAGACCACCAACGGCAAGCTGAACATTGCCATGGGCAGCGTGCTGAATATCTGGCACAATTACCGCGAAGCTGCCGAAGCCGCCGAGACGGATGCCGACAACAAGCTGCCCACCATGGAAGAGCTGGAAGCAGCCGCCCAGCACTGTGATATCAACAACGTGATCATCGACGCGGATGCCAAGACCGTTTATCTGGCCGACCCGGAAATGTCGCTGGATGTGGGCAGCGTGGGCAAGGGCTACGCCGTGGAAATGGTGTGTCAGGCTGCCGAGGCCCGCGGCCTGACCAGCGCTCTGGTGAGCGTGGGCGGCAACCTGCGCGCCATTGGTGTAAAACCGGACGGCAGCCAGTGGACCGGCGGCGTGGAAAACCCGTGGAGCTCTTCGGATGTATACACTTCGGATTCCATGCTGGACGGTGCCATCAACATGAGCGATATGGCCCTTGTGACCAGCGGCGACTACCAGCGCTACTACGTGGTGGACGGCAAGCGCTACCACCACCTGATCGACCCGGACACCCTGTTCCCCGCCGCCTACTTTAACGGCGTGACCGTGCTGTGCAGCGACTCCGGCCTTGCCGACTGCCTAACCACCGGCCTGTTCTGCCAGCCGCTGGAGGACGGGATGAAGATCGTGGAAAGTCTGGACGGCGTGGAAGCCATGTGGTGCACACCGGATCAGCAGGTCATCACCTCTTCCGGCTGGGATTCCCATTTGAAAAAGTAACCATTAAAACGGCAAAAGGCCGACGCAGTGCTGCATCGGCCTTTTGCCGTTTTATCAGATGGTGAACTGCACCACACAGAATGCCGCGTAGATGCACAGCAGCGCAATGCCCTGCGGGCGGCTCAGCTTGCCCTTGAAGAGGGCGGGCAGGGTGAGCAGCAGCATCACGGCGAACATGACCGGGAACTCCAGCACCAGCGATGCATTGTGGCCGAAGAGCATGGAGTTCTGCGGAATGCTAAAGGGTGCCACCGCGGCGGAAACACCGCTCACCAGCACCAGATTGAACACGTTTGCACCAATGACATTGCCCAGCGAAAGTGCACCGTGGCCCTTTGCCAGCGAGGTGATGGCCGTTACCAGCTCCGGCAGCGAGGTGCCCAGTGCCACAAAGGTGAGCGCGATCACCGACTCCGGCACGCCCAGTGCCTGTGCGATCAGGGTACCGTTGTCCACCAGCAGGTTGGCACCCACGGCAATGAGCACAGCGCCCACGGCCAGCAGGCCCAGCTCCTTGGCAAGGGATGCATTTTCTTCCGGTTCTTCCTCTTCTTCCGGGGCGGGGGCGTTCTTCATGGCCATCACGTTGCAGATGATATACGCTACGAACATGGCCAGAAGGATCAGGCCCACCGGGCGGGAGAAGTAGCCGGTGGTGTAGGCCACACCGGCATAGAAGGCCGCTGCCACAAAGAAGAACAGCACCGGCGTGCGCAGGCTCTTGGGGTCTACCTTGCCCGGCTTCACCGCAATGGTGAGGGCCGCAATGAGCGATGCATTGCAGATGATCGAACCGATGGCGTTGCCATAGGCGATCTCGCCGTGGCCGGTAAAGGCCGAGGTGGTGGAGACCATCACCTCCGGCAGGGTGGTGCCGATGGACACCACGGTGGCGCCGATGAGCAGCTCCGGCACATGGAAGCGGCGGGCAATGCCCGTGGCACCATCCACGAACCAGTCACCGCCCTTGATGAGGCACAGCAGGCCCACGATGAACAGCAAAACAGGAATGAGCATAGTTTTCTCCTTTTGTTTTTGGCAGAGCAGCAATAAAAAAGAGGCCTTTATTACATCCTGCCCAAAAACGGGAAAGTGTAATAAAAGTCTCAAGCTTCCGGTGACACAGCGGGCATTTCTGCCGGGATGTCGCTGCGCCACAGCGCACCGTTTTTGCAAAACGAGCGCCCTTTACTCCCTTTTATCCGAAAAACATTATACCGGTTTTTGCACCAAAGTGCAAGAGGAGCGTTGAAATTTCATCCGGCCTTGGCTACTTTCTTCGCGTTGGGATAAATACGCTCCATGCGGGCATCGTCAAAATGCGCATCCAGCAGTATATCGATGCTGTTCTTGGGGCCTTCACCGCTGGTGCGGGCATCGTACCGGGCCAGCGCCAGCGCACTGGTGAGCATGTTCACCGCCATGAATACGGCCAGCAGGACGGTCATCCATGGGCGGACGCGGCTGCGCACCTTCTTCATGCCTCTGAGCACCAGCGGATAGCCGTAGCGCATCCATACCACCGCCGCAATGCCCCAGAAAAAGCAGTACAGCAGGTTGATGCGCCCGCCCAGATTGAACTTGAACTTGCTGTAGTCCCAGAACACGGTGCCGAACAGCAGCTCAGTGACGGCGCTGCACACGTATTCGTACACACCGCCCATGACGGTGCCGAAGGCGAACAGGTAGCGGTCGCTCCGGTCCTTTTCCTGACGCAGCAGCACCGTTGCCAGCACCAGCGCCAGACCCCACACCACGCTGAACGGCCCCCAGACCAGACTGGAGCGGCTCATCCAGACCCCGGCGGTCACGCGGCAGAACACCGTCTCCACCATGTCGCCCAGAAACGCGCCGATCACGAACAGCCACAGCAGGTCGGACACGCTGAGAAAGTTCTTTTCCCCCTTCCGGAGCGCAGTCTGCTCCTGCCGGGCCGCAG
The DNA here is from genome assembly GCF_009679665.1 of Faecalibacterium sp. BIOML-A4. Lineage (NCBI taxonomy): Bacteria > Bacillati > Bacillota > Clostridia > Eubacteriales > Oscillospiraceae > Faecalibacterium > Faecalibacterium sp. BIOML-A4. Next base: position 119,003 of record NZ_WKZG01000003.1, read on the forward strand.
CCGGGTAAGCATACTGGATGCGTTTTTCAATGTAAAGCGCGATCCTGCGGCGCAGCGTATCCGACCGCTCCCCCAGTCTCTGGTTGAGCTGCTCCAGCATCGGGTGCCGGGCCGCATACTGCTGCACCAGCACCGCCGAACCGATCTGGTCCAGCACCGCCACCGTCAGCGAGACCCATACTGCCGGACGCAGCAGCCAGACCGGGATATGCGCACACAGCCGCAGCAGCACATTATTGCCCCACAGCACACTTGCCGTGCCCAGCGCACCCCACAGCAGCGAATACTGCAGGCACACATAGCCGTTCAGATTGAATTTTTTTCCGGAATAGTCCCACCACTTGCGGCGGTGCAGGCGTTCCAGCAGCTTGGCGGTGATCCATTCCATCACCGTTGCCGCCATCATACAGGCAAAGAACAGGTAGACCGGCTCGGTGCGCAGGTCGCCGAAACTCACGGCCAGCAGCACGCCGGTGGTACCGTAGATAAAGCAGAACGGGCCTGCCGCCGCACCGCGGTTGGCAAACCTTCCGCCCCGGATGGTCGCGACTACCGTCTCAGCCACCCAGCCCAGAAAGGAATATACTAGATAAATAACACCCAGAGTATAGAAGTTCAGCGTCATAAGGTTCCTTTCGCTTCTAGTTTTTTCTTACTGCATTGATTGTACCCGTTTTGGGCGCTGTGTACAAGAGCCGTGCAGAAATTTTGTCACTCTGCGACGCGGCAGGCTCTCCGGGCATCTCTGAAAAGACGAAGATCCAGCCTGTTGCTTTGTTTTCAGATACATCTTAGAAAAAGGCCCTGCCATCCCGAAGGACAGCAGGGTCCAAAATTACAGCTTGAATTTACAGAGCGGAATCACAGCTGGCTCTTATACAGCTCTACGATCTCTTCCACGCTGGTGTCGCGGGGATTGCCGGGACGGCAGGCATCCGCAAATGCGGACTCGGCGAGGAACTGGATATCCTCTTCCTTCAGGATGCCGTGCAGATTTGCGGGGATGCCCACGTCTGCGCTCAGCTGCTTGACGGCGGCGATGGTTGCGTCAGCGGCTTCCACATCGTTCATCTCATCGATGCCCACAACGCCCATGGCCTTGCCCACGGCGCGGTAGCGCTCACCGGCAACGGACTTGTTGTACTCCAGACCCACCGGCAGCAGGATGGCGCAGGCCACACCGTGCGGGGTGTCATACAGAGCGGACAGGCCGTGTGCCATGGAGTGGACGATGCCCAGACCCACATTGGAGAAGCCCATGCCGGCGATGTACTGGCCCAGAGCCATGCCCTCGCGGCCTTCCGGGGTGTTCTGCACTGCGCCGCGCAGGCTCTGGCTGATGAGCTTGATGGCTTCCAGATGGAACATATCGGAGATGACGCAGTGGCCCTTGGTGATGTAGCCCTCGATGGCGTGGGTCAGAGCGTCCATGCCGGTGGCGGCGGTCAGGCCCTTGGGCATGGAGGACATCATATCGGGATCGACCACGGCGATCTCGGGGATATCGTTGGTATCCACGCAGACGAACTTGCGCTTTTTCTCCACATCGGTGATGACGTAGTTGATGGTGACCTCGGCAGCAGTGCCGGCGGTGGTGGGAACAGCGATGGTGAACACAGCGTGCTTCTTGGTGGGAGCAACGCCTTCCAGAGAGCGGACATCCGCAAACTCGGGGTTATTGATGATGATGCCGATGGCCTTTGCGGTATCCATGGAGGAGCCGCCGCCGATGGTCACGATGCAGTCAGCCTCGGCAGCCTTGAAAGCGGCCACGCCGTCCTGCACGTTGGCGATGGTGGGGTTGGGCTTGATCTCACTGTAAACAGCATAGGCAAAGTTTGCAGCATCCAGCAGATCGGTGACCTTCTTGGTGACGCCGAACTTGATCAGGTCGGGATCGGAGCAGACGAATGCCTTCTTGTAGCCGCGGGCGGTCAGTTCGGGAACGATGTTCTCAATGGCACCGTGGCCATGGTAGGAGATGGTATTCAGAACGATGCGGTCAGCCATAGTTATTTTTCCTCCAAATCTCTTTTCCGCCGCTTTCCGGGCGGAGCTCTTTGTTTTTCAGCATAGCACATTGTCAAAAGCTTTGCAATGTGAAATTGTTTGAATTTATTGTAATTTTTTATCAATGTGCAGTGTTTTATGGGCACTTTTTCCAACTTCCCACAGTTTTATGGTGTTTTTTCTTTTTCCCCTTGACAAACAGAGCAAATCGTGTATTATTGTATCAAGCGCTTAATACAGCAAGACAAGGAGATGATACCATGGGCGAACAGTTTGATGCCAGCCGCCCGATCTATGCCCAGCTTGTGGAACGGCTCAAGGCCCGGATCCTGGCCGGCACCTACCCGCCGGGCGGGCATCTGGATTCGGTACGGGATCTGGCCGCAGCCGCCGGGGTGAACCCAAACACGATGCAGCGGGCCCTTGCCCAGCTGGAGACGGAAGGTCTGGTGCACACCGAACGCACCGCAGGCCGCTATGTTACGGAGGATACTGCATTGATCGAACAACTTCGTGCCGACACCGCCCGGACGCTGGCGTCGGATTTTCTGGAAAAGATGCGCGGCATCGGCTACAGTCCCGCACAGGCAGCCGCGCTTTTGGAACACTGGGACGCAAAGGAGGACCGCAATGAATGAACTTTTGAGCTGTGAAGCACTGACCAAGTGCTACCAGAAGGATAAGACCGCACTGGAAAATGTAGACCTGCACATCGGCTTTGGCCGCATCGTGGGTCTGCTTGGCCCCAACGGCAGCGGCAAGACCACCCTCATCAAGCTGGCGAACGGTCTGCTGCAGCCCAGTGCAGGCAGCATCCGGATCGCCGGCATGACCCCCGGGCCGGACACCAAAGCCATCGTGTCCTATCTGCCGGACGCCGACTGGCTGCCGGACTGGATGCGTGTGGAGCAGCTGGTGGAAATGTTCCGCGAATTTTATGCCGATTTTGACCCCGCCAAGGCGAACGAAATGCTGGCCCGGCTGGAACTGGAACCGAAGGCGCGGCTCAAGACCCTCTCCAAGGGCAGCAAGGAAAAGGTGCAGCTGATCCTGGCCATGAGCCGCGCCGCAAAGCTCTACCTGCTGGATGAGCCCATTGGCGGCGTGGACCCTGCCGCCCGGGACTACATCCTGAGCACCATCCTGAACAACTACAGCCGGGATGCGACCGTCATTCTATCCACCCACCTCATCGGCGATATCGAGCCCATTCTGGACGAAGCCGTCTTTTTGAAGGATGGCCGGGTGTTCGCCCACCGCAATGCCGAAGAGCTGCGCGAGACCGAGGGCATGAGCGTGGATGCATATTTCCGGGAGGTATTCAAATGCTGAAACAACTGTTAAAATATGAATTCAAGGCCACCGGCCGCACCTACGGCGGGCTGTATCTGGCCCTTGTTGCGCTGGCAGTGCTGAGCGGCTTTTCCCTGCGCAGCTCTTCCAAGGACAACTTTGCATCTCTGCTGCTGTTCGCCTACATGGTCGTAGCCGTTGCGGTGGCAGTGGTGTCCGTGATGACCATTGTGACCCGCTTCACCCGCAATCTGCTGGGCCGCGAAGGCTACCTGATGCACACCCTGCCGGTGACGGAAAGCCAGCTCATCCTTTCCAAGCTGATCTCCAGCGTGGTTTGGATGCTTTGCAGCAGCATCGTGGGTATTTTCTCCTTTGCGGTGATGCTGCTGGCTCTGTCTCTGAACAGCGCGGCCCTGCAGCAGCTGCCGGAGCTGTGGCAGAAAGTGGTAGAGATCTTCCGAGAGATCTTCCGCATGACCGGCAGCTCCGGGTGGCTCTGGCTGGCCTTTGAAACGCTAAACGGGCTGGTGGCACTGGTGTCCAGCATCCTGTGCATCTATGCCGCATGCATGATCGGCCACCAGTTCAAAAAGCACATGGTCCCGGCCGGTATTCTGGCATTTTTCCTGCTGTCCTTCCTGCAGAACTGGCTAAGCTCCGGTGTCAGCAGTGCCGACATGCTGCAGGCTGTTTCCGATCCCACCCTTGGCGGCGTGGACATCTCCATCGCTGCGCCCAGTGCGTTCACCACCCTGTTCGGGCTGGCGGTCAGCATCGCCTTTGCCGCAGGATACTTTCTGCTGACCCGCTGGCTGATGGAGCATAAGCTGGATCTGGAATGATCTTAATGTCCTCCGCTTTCGTTCTGGGCATTTTCAGCGAAACTACTTCTTAATTGCAATTTGTAAAAGGCCGAACCATAAACTTCATCTGATACAAAAAACATCTGCAAGCTGCCCCATTCCGGGCAAAGCTTGCAGATGTTTTTCTTGTTATAAAGTGTTCAGCACTCGTCGTACTGCTTTTTCAGGTAGTTCAGGCATTCCACCGCGTTTTCCGGGGTGGTGTTCTCCAGCGTTGCAAAGATATAGGGCTTTTCCTGCTTTGCAAAGCGCAGGATGGTGCGGTAGTCCTCCATGCCTCCCTGCCCTGCACCCGTAGCAGCCAGCTGGCCGCCCGCATCCTTGCGCAGGAAATCCTTGAAGTGGATCATGGCAATGTCCTTACCCAGAAGCTCGATGGCCTCGGCGAACACTTCCTCGCGGCGGTCCACATTTTCCATGTTCAGCAGGTTGACGGGGTCGAACAGGATCTGCAGGTTCGGGCTGCCGATCTCGTCCAGCACGGTGCGGGCGCGTCTGGCATCGTACACGATGTGCTTGACCACCGGTTCAATGGCAATGGTCACGCCGTACTGCTCGGCACAGCGCACCACCGGCTTGAAGTTCCGGATAAAAGTAGCAAGGGCTTCGTCGCTGCGGCACTCCGGACAAAATTTGTACTCCGCGTTGGGCGCACCGGTCTCGGTGCCCACCATTCCGCAGCCCAGCAGGCTTGCAAAACGGATATGGGCATAGTATTTTTCCTGAATGGCGTGCAGGGCATCCGCATCCGGGTGGGCAAGGTTCAGGTAGTTGCCCAGCACGGCAATGTCGATGCCGTTTTTCTCAAACAGATGCCGCAGGTACAGCGCATAGCCGGGAGTCAGGGCGCTGGGGGTGCAGGGCAGCTCCCTGAAGGATTTGCTCAGGGCCACATGGGCGCAGGTAAAGCCTTTCTGGCGCACCAGCGGCAGCACCTGTTCAACGGGCAGCTTTTCCGCGTCATGCAGACGCAAGCCGAATTGGATCATGGAAAACCTCCTCCTTTCCCGCACAACACGCGGGGTTGCATTGACCTTATTATACACGAAAGCTGCGTTCCATGGAACAGCCTGAAACAAAAAAAGAGCATCACTTTGCACCCTCAATGGATACAAATGATGCTCTTTTTTCAGATCTGGTCCTGGCAGATGCGGCTCATTCTCAGCGCCGGTACTTTGCAGCGGCCTGCAGGCGCTGCATCGCACGGTCGAGCGCGATCTTGCTCTGATAATATTCATGCATGCTCTGCTGATGCTGCAAACGCTCCTCGGCACGGATGCGGGCAGCCTCGGCACGGTTCTTGTCGATATCCTCCGGACGCTCGGCGCTGTCCACCAGCACCATCACATAGGCAGGCGTCACCTCGGCAATGCCGTCGCCTACCAGGATGTCCCGGCTTTCACCGTTCACCTCAAAGTGCAGGATGCCCATGTGGATGGCCACCAGCACCGGGCTGTGTCCGGCCTGTATGCCGTACACGCCATCGCTGATGGGCAGCACAAGGTCTTCGCAATCGCCCTGATAGTACTCACCGCTGGACGCAGTGATGTTCAGCATGAACTTGTTCATCAGACGGCACCGCCCTTTTCCTCAGCCAGCTTTTCCGCTGCCTTCTGGCGGGCATCTTCCAGCGTACCAACGTTGAAGAAAGCCCACTCCGGCAGATCATCGGCCTCGCCGTCCACAATGGCGGCAAAGCCGCGCACGGTATCCTGCAGCGGCACATACTTGCCCTTCAGGCCGGTAAAGTTCTCGGCCACAGCAAAGGGCTGGGACAGGAACTTCTGCAGCTTGCGGGCGCGGGCAACGGTGAGCTTGTCGTTCTCGTCCAGCTCGTCCATGCCCAGAATGGCGATGATGTCCTGCAGTTCCTGATAGCGCTGCAGAATGGACTGCACCTTGCGGGCCACGCGATAGTGCTCCTCGCCCACGATATCCGCTTCCAGAATGCGGGAGGTGGATGCCAGCGGGTCCACGGCCGGGTAAATGCCCTGCTCCACGATCTTACGGGACAGCACGGTAGTGGCATCCAGATGTGCAAAGGTGGTGGCGGGGGCCGGGTCGGTCAGGTCGTCGGCGGGGACGTAGACGGCCTGCACAGAGGTGATGGAGCCTTCCTTGGTGGAGGTGATGCGCTCCTGCAGAGCGCCCAGCTCGTTGGCCAGAGTGGGCTGGTAGCCCACAGCAGAAGGCATACGGCCCATCAGAGCGGACACCTCGGAGCCTGCCTGCACGAAACGGAAGATGTTATCAATGAACAGCAGCACGTCCTTGTGGGTCTCCTCACGGAAGTACTCTGCCATGGTCAGGCCGGTCTCGGCAACACGCATACGTGCTCCTGGGGGCTCGTTCATCTGACCAAAGACCAGTGCGGTCTTATTCAGAACACCGGACTCGTTCATCTCGCCCCAAAGGTCGCAGCCCTCGCGGGAGCGCTCGCCCACGCCGGTGAAGATGGAGTAGCCGCCGTGCTCGGTGGCCACGTTATGGATCAGTTCCTGGATCAGCACGGTCTTGCCGACGCCTGCACCGCCGAACAGACCGATCTTGCCGCCCTTTGCATAGGGGGCCAGCAGGTCGATGACCTTGATGCCGGTCTCCAGAATTTCGGTCGCGGGCTTCTGCTCCGCAAAGTTGGGGGCCTTGCGGTGGATGGGCCAATGCGGCACATCATCCACAGAGCCCTTGCCGTCGATGGGTCTGCCCAGCGGGTCGAACATGCGGCCCAGCGTGGCTTCGCCCACCGGTGCGGTCAGGCCGTGGCCGGTAGCGGTCACGGTCATGCCCTTGCCCAGACCCTCGCTGGCGGAAAGCATGATGCAGCGCACAGTGGTCTCGTTGACATGCTGTGTCACTTCCATCGTGCGCTCGGTGCCCTCAGCGGTCACGGTAAGCGCTTCCTGCAGGGCAGGCAGCTTGCCTGCGGTGAACTGCACGTCCACCACAGGGCCGGCTACGCGAATAATAGTTCCCTGTATCATACGATTGCCTCTATACTAATTTGTAAATACGTTTTATTCCGCCCGGTCCTGCACGGCAGCCGCACCGCCGATGATCTCGGTGATCTCCTGTGTAATGGAGCCCTGACGGGTGCGGTTGTATTCCAGCTGCAGCTCCCGGATCATATCGTTGGCGTTCTTGGTGGCGGAATCCATGGCGGTCATGCGGGCGCTCTGCTCTGCGCAGAAGCTCTCGGTCATGGCACCAAAGATCATGCCGTGCATATAAATGGGCGCGATTTGTTCAAACACCGTCCATGCAGACGGGAACATCTCCACATCGCCCTTCGGATCGCCCAGACCCTTGGGGGCAGGCTGCAGATGGGCGCGGTCCAGCGGAAGCAGACGCACCATGGTGGGCTCGCTGGTCAATGCATTCTCGATGCGGGTATAGATGAGATAGATCTCATCCAGCTTGCCGGTCTTGAAATCATCGATGGCGTCCATCGTGATATCGCGGGCACGCTGCAGCGTAGGCTCCGTGGCACCGTAGTGGAAATCCTCCACCAGCCGCGGATCCTTGTGGTACAGGGCGCGGTAGCCGGTCTGGCCGATCACATAGAACCGGTCATTCTCATCCGCATTTTCCTTGAGGAACTTGATGATGTTCTGGTTGTAAGCGCCTGCCATGCCCTTATCTGCCGTCAGCACGATGTAAGCGCGCTTGGGGTTTGCGGTGTTGCGTTCGTGGAAGAACGGATGCACCGGCTCTTCCGGCAGGTGGGGCACCACGCGGGAAATGGTATCGCGCATACGGTTGAAGTAGGGCGATACATTCTGGTAGTTCTTACGTGCCTTGCGCAGCTTGGACGAGGAGATCAGGTACATGGCGTTCGTGATCTTCATGGTGTCCTGAATGCTCTCGATGCGCTCCTTCAGCAGCTTACTGGACGGCATGGCTGTCGCCTCCCGCATAAGCTTTCCAGGCGTTCAGGATGGCATCGACCATTTCAGGTTCCAGCTTGCCGGTGGCGGTGATCTTATCCATCGTACCGGACACATCCGCGCGGAACTGACGCACAAATGCGGAAGTTTTGGCGCGCAGCTCGGCAGTGGGCAGTTCGTCCAGCACACCGTGGGAAGCCAGCACCAGCGTGACCACCTGCTCGGCGTCGGACTTGGGCTGATACAGCGGCTGCTTGAGCATTTCCATCAGAGCCTTGCCGTGATCCAGCTGGCGGCGGGTCTCCGCGTCCAGATCCGAGCTGAACTGTGCAAAGGACTCCATATCCTTGTACTGTGCCAGCTCGATACGCAGGTTGGCGTTGGCCTTCTTCATGGCCTTGGTCTGGGCAGCGCCGCCCACACGGGACACCGACAGACCCACATTGACGGCCGGGCGGTTGCCTGCATTGAACAGGGCGCTCTCGAGGAAGATCTGACCATCGGTGATGGAAATGACATTGGTGGGGATGTAGGCGGAAACGTCGCCTGCCTGCGTCTCTACGATAGGCAGTGCGGTGATGGAACCGCCGCCCAGATCGTCGCGCATCCGGCAGGAGCGCTCCAGCAGACGGGAGTGCAGATAGAACACATCGCCGGGGTAAGCCTCACGGCCCGGAGAGCGGCGCAGCAGCAGAGAAATGGCACGGTAAGCCACTGCATGCTTGGACAGATCGTCGTAAACGATCAGCACGCTCTTGCCCTGACTCATGAAGTACTCGGCCAGTGCGGTGCCGGCATAGGGTGCAATGTACTGCAGGGGAGCGGAATCCGAAGCAGTAGCCGCCACGATGGTGGTGTAGCTCATGGCACCGTGCTTCTGCAGATCGCCTGCCACGCGGGCAATGGAAGAAGCCTTCTGGCCGATGGCCACATAAATGCACAGCACACCGGTGTTTTTCTGGTTCAGGATGGCGTCCGTGGCGATGGAGGTCTTGCCGGTCTGGCGGTCGCCGATGATCAGTTCACGCTGGCCGCGGCCGATGGGGAACATGGAATCGATGGCGAGGATGCCGGTGTGGAGCGGGGTATCCACGCTCTGACGCTCCAGAATGCCGGGGGCCTGCTTTTCGATGGGGTTGTAGCCCACAGCTTCAATGGGGCCCTTGCCATCGATGGGCTCGCCCAGCGGGCTGATGACACGGCCCAGGAAGGCATCGCCCACCGGGATGCCGGCACGCTTGCCGCTGCGGGTCACCATGGTGCCCACGCCGACGGTCTCAGCTCCGTCGAACAGCATGATGCCCAGCTGTTCGGGGTCCACGCTCTCCACCATGCCCTTGGCACCGTTGTCGAAGGTGACGATCTCGCCGTACACAGCGCGGTTCATGCCTTCGACGTGCACGATGCCGTCGGCAGAGGAGATGACCACACCGCCCTCGGCAGAGGTCTCGGCGGGCTTGTAGTCCTCAATGCGGGTCTTGAGGGTAGCCAGCGAGGGCTTGCCCTCCATCATCTTGTCCAGCTGATGACGGCCGGAGTTATCGAACACGCGGTCGCCCACCTGCAGGACATAGCCGGACAGCAGGCTCTCGTCCACCGTCACGTTCAGGATGACCTCGGTGGCATCATACAGCTTGCGTACCTCGGCGCGGATCCGGTTCAGCTCCTCTTCCCGGGGCTTGCGGGCGCTGCGCAGCTCGGCCTTGACGATGCGGTTGTCCGCAAAAAATTCACGACTGAATTCAGTTGCCATTGCCTGCACCTGCTTTCTCCAGCAGATCGTCCAGCAGACGTGCGTCGTCCTGGGCGGTCAGATTGCGGGCCAGCAGCTTCTCGCACATCGCACGGGCCAGTGCCGTGGTCTGGGCATCGGCTTCCCGCAGCTTGCTCTGGCGTTCGGCCTCGGCGCTTGCCTTGCCGGCTGCCACGATGGCGTCTGCCTGCTTGCGGGCATCTGCCAGCAGCTGCTGCTTTTCGACCTCAGCCTGCTTTTCGTAGGCTTCGCGGCGGGCAGCGGCCTCATTGTCCACATTGCGCAGTTTTTCCTGTGCGGCGTTCATGGTCTCTGCGGCTTCCTTCTTGGAGGTCTCCGCATCGGCCAGGTTTGCGTCCACCATCTGCTGGCGCTTTGCGATCACGTCCTGAACAGGCTTGAACAGGAACTTGCGCAGCACCGCATACATGACGAGGACGTTCACGACGGTCCACAGCAGGTTAATATCCAACTTCAGCATTCGTCTGCGCCTCCGTTACTGACCCAGGAACAGGATGATCAGCAGTGCAACGACGAAGCCGAAAATTGCAGTACCTTCTGCCAGAGCAGCGCCCAGCAGCAGGTTGGTCTGGATCTTGCCGGATGCCTCGGGCTGACGGGAGATAGCCTCCGTTGCCTTACCCGTTGCGATGCCGATGCCGATACCGCCGCCAATGCCGGTCAGCGCTGCAATGCCAGCGCCCAGAGCAATCAAACCATTCATAGTAATAATCTCCTTTTAAATTCAGTAAATATCAATGGATCAGTCTTCTCCGCCCATGGTCTCTTTCATGAACAGCGAAGTCAGGAACACGAACACATAGGTCTGGATCAGACCGTCGAACAGGTCAAAATACAGGCTGAACACCGCCGGGACGAACACAGGCACCACGAGCTTGATCAGCTCCATGATGACGAATGCACCCAGCACGTTGCCGAACAGTCGCATGCAGAGGCTGGTCGGGCGAATGGCGATCTCGAGGATGTTCATAGGGGTCATGATCGGAGTGGGGGCAGACAGACTCTTGAGGAAGCCAATGCCGCCGCGTGCACGGATGCCGGCACCCTCGATCAGGACGATGCTCATCAGCGCCAGCGCTGCGGTCACGTCCAGATCCTTCGTGGGGGGCTTGACACCGAACACGCCGATCAGGTTGCTGAAGGCGATGTAGATGGCCACGGTCATCAGGTAAGGCACATAGCGCCTGCCCTTTTCGCCCAGCAGACCTTCAAAGAAATTAGTGCCTGCGAGGTAGGCCATTTCCAGCACGGCCTGACGCTTGCTGATATGGTCCACCTTCAGGTTTCTGGTAAGCAGGATCGAGCCGATGGTGACGATGGCCAGGATCACCCAGCTGATGACCACGGATTCCGGGATCTGCAGCGGGCCGACCTTGACGTATTCGACGGTCAGCTCTTCCATCAATGCTTTGGTCAGATTATTCAATTGTTTTTCCTCCTTCCTGAAGAATAGGGTTCCGGGGGTAAGACCGCCGCACCGCCCCGGCGGCGCAGCGTCCTTCTTATCGCTCGAAGAAAAGGCGCAGCTTTGTGAAAAAAGTAAGGAAGGTGTTCGGCTCTGTCCGGTCACACCCTCCCTCCTGCACGGGTCACTTCGTCTTTTTTCGTTGTGTATGATAGTACGATTGACGAAAATTGGCAAGTGGCTTTGTGCACATTCTACATTTTAGGTGGTTCTACTGCATTGATATATAAAAAAAGTTGTGCATCTTGTCTAACAAAATGCTCTTCACATGTACTTTTTCCACAAATTTCTTAGCCAATTCTTAGGTTTCAATGGCTTTTTCAGGGCATTCCGGGGAATATTTCCATCAAAAATGCCCCATTGTACATACTTTATATGCCCGATATATAAAATTCGTATAGGCGTCTCGTCCGGTATTACACCCGCTCCTATACATATTTATTATAACTGCATATCTAAAATCTGTCAGTCCGCCTGTTTTGCGCCGCGGCGGAACACCAGCCGGAAGATGGCACGGGCAAGCGGCCCGCAGTACAGCATCTGCCAGCACAGGGCCATGGGCATATTGCAGCCCCATGTATGCACCCAAGTGCCAAAGCCGGGTTCTTTAAACAGCACCGTTGCGATCAGGCTCATCACCGGGCACATGATGCACACGATCATCAGCGAGATGGCATAGGTGATGAACTGCGGACGATCTGTGGGCCGCATGAACATAAACGCCAATCCGGTGGCCAGTTTCTCCACCACGAAAAATTCCAGCACGCAGGCAATGGGAACCATGATCGGCATCTCGTGCAGAGCCATGACAAAGGTGGCATTGGTGACACCGCCTGTGTTCAGCGCCACATTGTAAACGATCATGCCATAGACCATAATGGCAGCCATGACAATGGTAAAGAAGATACGTTCCGGTAAAGTTTTAGGCATTTTGATTGTGTCTCCATTTCTTTTGTGTGTAAATTTTTGCCGCAAAAAAGCCGCCCCGCGAAACTTTCATCTCGCGGGGCGGCGGCGACTACCATTCATTGGCGCTATTTTAGCACAAATCGATCTGACGCATAATACCCTGTGGACACTTTCTCCCGTTTTGCGCAAAATCCTCCACAAACGGCCCGGAACTTCTGGGCAGCTTTGCTGTTGACTTCCTCGGCAGCCCTCCCTGCAGGGCACAGAGTTCCTCTCCAAAGGGCCCGATCGTCCGGACACACCGCGCAGAAAGCGGCATTTTGCACGTTCCATCTGCTGTTTTTCAAGAACTGCACAATTTTATATTTCTATCCTTGTGCACTCTGCGAATAGACAAATCAATCAGGAATATGTATAATAAAGCCAGAAACCAGAGAAGTACAGCAGAAGCTCAAGAGAGAGCTAATCCCGCTGACTTGAAGCAGAAAGGAGCGAGACCGATGGTCGATATGGAACCCGCACAGCAGGGACAGGCTGTCGGGATTCGCTGAGAAGCAAAATAGAGGCTCACCACAGACGGGATGTTTCCCCCGTATAAAAACACAACAAAAATGAGCCAGTCTTGAGCATCAAAAATGCGATTACACGACAACCTGTCGATAAACTTAACCCCCAGCGATTCAAATAGATCCGCCGGAGATGATTCCTATGAAGGTATCTTTTGTACGGAGAACATTATTTGAATAGCAAAAAAGGAGTTCTACCAATGTACTAAGTAGTTTGCCCCTGGCGAATCTAACTCGAAAGAATGTGGTAATATGAAATTCATCTTTAGAATCTCGGTGCCGCACTCCATCAGTTAAGAGAAGGGTCAATCCAATGTACTAAGTAATCAGTCCCCTTGAAATAGATTCTCAGTTTCCAGTAGTTTCTAAGGAGAGTCACCCTATGAAACGTTTACTCCGAAAATGAGGAACCCCAAGGAGAAGAGGCTTATGACTCCGAAGAAGTAAGTATCCAGCCGGACGAGGGCTTGCAACCGCCTCGTCCGGCTGGTTTTATTTTGTGCTGTTTTCACCAACAGTCAACGCCCGATTTGTGCAAATTTTACGCAGGAAGGTTGAATACCGTCCTTTGTTTTTGCACTTTTCTGTGGTATACTGTGGAAAAAGATGGGAGGTTCATTTCATGGAGTCGTTCGTTTCGGTTTCCACTCTGCTTAATCTTGTGCTGACCGTTATCTGGTTCATCTCCGGCATTCGGGATTTTCAAGGCAAAGACCCGTTCCTCGATCTGCCGTTCAACCAGTATCACCGCGACCCGGAGTACCGCGCCTTCTGGCAGAAAAAGAACGGCGTGTTTTACATGCTCAACAGCATCGCCTTTCTGATCTTAGCCTTCACACCTGTTACATCGCTGCTCTACCGTATCATCTTCGGCATCGCCATTGTGGGAGACCTTCTTTATCTTGTCGCTTACGAAAGCTGGAACCATAGTGCGGATTGACAGCCGGAAAGGGGCCACTATGAATTTGAATCTTTCGGACTGGGATTGGCTGAACGCCGCGCTGGGTGTGCTGTTTTTGTACCGCGGCATCCGGGATCTGTACAATGGCACCGGCACCGGTTGGAGCACCGAGGACGAAAAGAAGCATTTTCACAAATTTTACGGCATTGCTTCGATCCTTTGCGGTGCACTCTATCTGGTCAACATTTTTCTGCCAAAGGTCGAGCCGCTGAATTCCATTTTGATGGTGGCGGCGCTCGTGTTGTGCACTGCCCTGCTGATCTCGTATCTGTGCTATGCCCTGAGTAGGAGCGACAAAACCAAAAAGTGAGGGGTTGCTATGGAAGTCATCTGTGCGATCTTAACCGCACTTTTCGGCATCGGGTTCGGCATTTTTATGGCGCTGCAGCCGGAGGATGCCATTGCCCTGCATGACCGTGGACGGTATACACAGACCGAACCAACGGAAGCGTACATCAAATTGACCCGGCTGGAGGGCATCGGACTTTCGGTGCTCTGTGCCGTGCTTCTGGTGGTTCTGCTGTTCGCACCCCAATAATACTTTGCAGCTTTCCTCTTGCGGATTTTTTCTCACCCTGTTACAATGAGAAAAAAACGCAGGAGGTATTTTATTATGGTCAAGCATGTGATCCTGTGGCAGCTGAAGGACGAGCTGTCCGACGCCGAAAAAGCCGCCGTCAAGGCAGGCATCAAGGAAGGGCTGGAAGGTCTGGCAGGCAAGGTCCCGGGCCTTGTGGAAGTGCATGTCAACATCAACGGTCTCCCCTCTTCCACCGCCGACCTGATGCTGGACACCACCTTTGAAAGCGCCGAGGCCCTCAAGGGCTACTCCGTCCATCCCGCCCATGTGGCTGTGGCCGACGGCAAGGTGCGGCCCTACACCAAGGCACGGTTCTGTCTGGATTACGAGATTTAATGTTGACAAACCCACCGTTTTTGCGTATTATAGACATAACAATGTAAATTGGCTGTGAAGAGAAGAGTACGCACCGTCTGCGCCTGACAGAAAGCCCGAAGGATGGAACCGGGCAGGCCGCGCGATGCCGAAGATGGTCTCGGAGCTGCGCAGGTGAAAATTGAGCCTGCGACGGGTGCGCCCGTTACCGCGCTGCGCCGTGCTTTTTGGCCCGGCAAAAGGCTGCGCCCGCAAGGGTGCGGCGAAGCAAGGTGGTACCACGAAAGTTACAAGCTCTCGTCCTTGTCCGGCTCAGTCCGGCAGGATGAGGGCTTTTTTCGTCCCCCGCCAAATCAGGAAAGGAAGAGTATCAACCTATGAGTGAACACAAGACATTCTACATTACCACTCCCATCTACTACCCCAGCGACAAACTGCACATCGGCCACAGCTATACCACTGTCGCCTGCGACGCACTGGCACGCTTCAAGCGGATGCAGGGCTATGACGTCATGTTCCTGACCGGCACCGACGAGCACGGCCAGAAGATCCAGGACAAGGCCGCCGACGCCGGTGTGACCCCCAAGGAGTATGTGGACAAGATCGTAGCCACCGTCAAGGATCTGTGGAAACTGCTGGACGTCAGCTACGACCGCTTCATCCGCACCACCGACGACTACCACATGGAGTCCTGCCAGAAAATTTTCACCAAGCTGTATGAGCAGGGCGACATCTACAAGGGCGAGTACATCGGCCACTACTGCAAGCCCTGCGAGAGCTTCTGGACCGACAGCCAGCTGGTGGACGGCAAGTGCCCCGATTGCGGCCGCGAAGTGTACGACGCACACGAGGAAGCCTACTTCTTCAAGACCAGCAAGTATGCCGACCGCCTGCTGAAGCTCTACGAGGAGAACCCCCAGTTCATCCAGCCTGAGAGCCGCAAGAACGAGATGATCGCCTTCATCAAGCAGGGCCTGCAGGACACCTGCGTGTCCCGCACCTCCGTGAAGTGGGGCATCCCCGTGCCCTTTGACCCCAAGCACACCATGTATGTGTGGGTGGATGCCCTGAGCAACTATATCTCCGCGCTGGGCTACGGTAACGAAAAATATCACGACTACGACAAGTTCTGGCCTGCCGACCTTCACATGGTGGGCAAGGAGATCCTGCGTTTCCACACCATTCTGTGGCCTGCCATGCTGATGGCTCTGGATCTGCCCCTGCCCAAACGGGTGTTCGGCCACGGCTGGCTGCTGATGAACGGCGGCAAGATGTCCAAGTCCGTGGGCAATGTGGTGGACCCTGTGATCCTGTGCGACCGCTACGGCGTGGATGCCATCCGCTACTTCCTGCTGCGTGAGATTCCCTTCGGCAACGATGGCATGTTCACCAACGAAGCCCTGATCACCCGCATCAACAGCGATCTGGCGAACGATTTGGGCAACCTGCTCAGTCGCACCGTCGCCATGTGCGAGAAGTACTTCGGCGGCACCGTGCACAATGTGGCCGGTACCGAGGCCATTGACACCGAGCTGGAGACCATGGTCAACGAGCTGACCGCCAAGGTCACGGCCGACATGGACAGCCTGACCATCCCGCAGGCCCTGATGGAGATCTTTGCGGTCATCCAGCGCGCCAACAAGTACATCGACGAGACCGCTCCCTGGGCGCTGGCCAAGGACGAGGCCAACAAGGCCCGTCTGGAGAGCGTGCTGTACCACCTGTGCGAGGCACTGCGCGTGTGCGGCATCCTGCTGAACGCATACCTGCCCACCACCGCACCCAAGATGATGGAACAGCTGGGTCTGGACGCATCTGCTCTGGACCTGACCAAGACCACCTACGGCGCACAGGAGACCTACACCGTGCACAAGGGCGAGGCACTGTTCCCCCGCATCGATGTGGCAAAGGAAATTGCCCACCTGAAGGAAGAGGACGAGAAGCGCAAGGCCGCTGCCGAAGCTGCCAACAAGGCCAAGGCTGAAGCTGAGAAGAAGGCTGCCGCCCCCGCCGAGGAGAGCACCGTGGACTTTACCCACGAGGAAGAGATCGACTTTGACACCTTCTGCAAGGTGGAACTGCGCGTGGCCGAAGTGCGCGCCTGCGAGAACCTGAAGGAAAGCAAGAAGCTGCTGCACCTGACCGTGTTTGACGGCGAGCGGGAGCGCTGCATCCTTTCCGGCATTGCAAAGTGGTTCAAGCCGGAAGACCTGATCGGTAAGAAGATCGGCATTGTGTGCAATCTGGCACCTCGCCCCATGATGAAGGGCAAGTATGTCAGCGAGGGCATGATCTTTGCTGCTGATACCGCCGACGGCGGCTGCTCCATCGCTTTCTACGGCGACGACACCCCCGTAGGCAGCCGCATCCACTGAGCCGCCATGCAGGAAAACAAAACGCTTTCCCGCGCGGAATGGCTGGATAAGATCTTCGGCACGCCGGTGTTCGCCGTGCTGCTGGCCATCTTCTGCAATGTGCTGTGGGGCTCGGCCTTCCCGTTCATCAAGCTGGGCTACCGGCTGTTCTCCATTGAGACCAGCAGCACCGCCTCCATCTTCTGCTTTGCCGGTGTGCGGTTCATGCTGGGCAGCTTTCTGGTGCTTCTGGGCAGTGTTCTGCTGCAGAGCCGCCTGCCCAAGTTTCCCCGCGGCAAAGTGGCAGCGGAGTGCTGTGCTCTGGGCCTGTGGCAGACCACGACCCAGTACGCATTCTATTACATCGCTGTTGCCATGCTCACGGGTGCCTTTGGCGGCATCCTGAACAGCACCCAGAGCTTTCTAGGCGTGATCTTTGCCCATTTCATCTACGGCAACGCCGACCGCATGACCCCTGCCAAAACGCTGGGCTGTGTCATCGGCTTTGCGGGCGTGCTCATCGGCACGCTGGGCAACCACGGCAGCGGCAGCGGCTGGGGCGTGTTCTGCATGATGGCCGCTACCATCATCTTTACCCTGTCCGGCCCGTGGAACAAATCCGTGACCAAAAAAGCAGACAGCTTTGCCGTCTGCTTCATCAACCTGTTCGTGGGCGGTCTGGCACTGTTCGTGCTGGGCACTGTGCTGGGCGGCAGTCTCCATGTGCAGAGCGCACTGGCGGTGGCGGTCATGCTGTATCTGGCCTTCATCTGCGGGGCAGGCTATGTGCTGTGGGCCCTGCTGATGAAGAACAACCCGGTCAGCCGCATTGCCATCTTTGGCTTTGTGAACCCGGTGGTCAACGTACTGCTGAGCGCCGTGCTCAACGGCGAACCCCTGTTCCGCTGGCAGTATCTGGCGGCGCTGGTGTTCGTGTGTGTGGGCATCTGGCTGGTGAACAAGGCCCCCGCCAAAAAGGAGGGCAAATGACCGGCCCCATTTTTGACACCCACGCGCACTACAGCGCCCGCGCCTTTGACGCCGACCGCGATTTCCTGCTGGGCAGCCTGCCCGGCAAGGGCGTGGTGGGCGTGTGTGAACAGGCCACCCACTCCGGGGATGCACCCAAAGTGCTGGAGCTGGCGCACCGCTACCCGTGGGTGGTGGCAGCTGTTGGCATCCACCCGGAAAGCCTGCTGCCCGCCGCCGACTGCGGCGAGGAAGGCCCGGCTCCTACGGTCTCGGTGTACGGCGGGGACTGGGCCGCAGAGATGCGCGCTCTGGCCCCGTATTACGAGGACCCCAAGGTGGTAGCTGTGGGGGAGTGCGGGCTGGACTACCACTGGCCTGTGCCCAAGGACGCCCAGCTGGCCATGTTTGAAGCACACATCCGGCTGGCGCTGGAGCTGGACAAGCCCATCATCGTGCACGACCGCAATGCGCACGCCGATGCTTACGCCCTGCTCAAAAAATACCAGCCCAAGGGCATCGTCCACTGCTATTCCGGCAGTGCCGATGACGCGGTGTGGCTGGCAAAGCAGGGACTGTTCATCGGTTTTGGCGGGGCGTGTACCTTCAAGGGTGCCAAGCGGGCGGCAAAAGCCATCAGCGCCCTGCCGCTGGAAAGCATCGTGCTGGAGACCGACTGCCCCTACATGGCACCGGAGCCGGTGCGCGGCACCCGCTGTGACAGCTCCCTCATCCGCTATGTGGGCGAGTATATCGCCCAGCTGCGGGGCATCTCTGTGGAAGAGGTGTTCCGCACCACAGCCGAAAATGCCCGCCGGGTATACGGGCTGTGATCCGTTTTTCGCAAGTTGCACAGGTTTTTCTCTGTGCTTCTGTATAAATCAACAATCAAAATCCAAACTGTTATAAGGAGAACCTACCATGAAAGCACGTATTCCTAAGCACCGCGAGTTCATCATCAACTTCCCCGACAGCATCGACCAGAACAAGGCCAACGAGGGCTGGGCAAAGCTGCAGCAGATCGTTGAGGACTACAAGAAGGCCCACAATGGCGCTTCTGTCTACGCCCCCACCTTCATCGAGGACTGCGAGGCCGAGGTGAAGAAGCTGCAGGAAGAGTACGGCTTCGAGTACACGGTCGAATACGTTCAGTAATTTCTGATATTTAAAATCCCCTCTGTGCATCTGCGCAGGGGGGATTTGCAGTTTCAGGGGGAACCGCTTTTTCCCTGCGGTGTGCTCCTGCAAAAATACAGCCCCGGCAGACTGCATGGTCTGTCGGGGCTGTGCTTTCCTGTCCGGGTCACTTTTCCACTTTACTCAGCAGGATGCGGTCGTTGTCCAGATTCTTGCCTGCGTTCTCGCGGAACTTTTCAAGCAGGTCGTCCACGGTCATCCGGCTGCGTTCCTCGCCCTTCACGTCAAAGACGATGCGGCCGGAATCCATCATCAGGGTGCGGTTGCCCAGCTCCAATGCCTGATGCATATTGTGGGTGACCATCAGGCAGGTGATCTTCTTTTCGGCCACGATGCTCTTGGTCAGCTCCAGCACCTTTTCGGCGGTGGCGGGGTCCAGTGCGGCGGTGTGCTCGTCCAGCAGCAGCAGCTTGGGGGTGACCAGCGTTGCCATGAGCAGGGTCAGCGCCTGCCGCTGGCCGCCGGAAAGCAGTCCCACCGGCTGCTTCATGCGGTCCTCAAGGCCCATATCCAGCAGCGCCAGCTTTTCGCGGAACACTTCCTTGTCCTTGCGGGAGATGCGGGAGAAGATGGCGTGGGGCGCGGTGCCGGCACGCAGATAGGCCAGCGCAAGGTTTTCCTCAATGGTCATGTTGGGTGCCGTGCCCTTGAGCGGGTCCTGAAACAGGTGGCCGATGACCTTGCTGCGCTGGTGCTCCGGCGCAAAGGTGATATCCTGTCCGCCCAGCAGGATGCTGCCCTCGTCGGCGATGAAGCCGCCGGTGATGGCGTTGAACAGGGTGGATTTGCCCGCGCCGTTGGAGCCCACGATGGTGGCAAAGTCCCCGGCTTCCATGTGCAGGCTGACACCGTTCAGGGCCACTTTTTCATTGACCGTGCCGGGGTTGAAAGTCTTGTGCAGATCGTTCAGCTGAAGCATTTCCATCTTACTTTCCCTCCTTGCCGGTGGTTACGCGGCGGCGGCAGGCCCCATGCTTGCGCTGCTCAAAGGCGATTTTTTCCTTGATGGCCGGCATCGAAATGGCAATGGCCACGATGATGGCGGACACCAGCTTCATGGCGGCGGCAGGCACATTGAAGCGCAGCGCCACAGCCACGATAAAACGGTACAGGCAGCTGCCGAACACCACGCCGATGATCCGGCGCAGCATGGTGCGCTTACCAAGCAGAGTCTCGCCGATGATGAGGGAAGCCAGTGCGATGGTCACCATGCCGGTGCCCACATTGATATCGCAGCTCTTCTGATACTGTGCCAGCAGGCCGCCGGAGAGGGCGCACAATGCGCCGGAAATGCACAGGCCCACCGTAATGGTGAAAGCCGGGTTAATACTGGAAGCACGCACCATGGCAGCGTTGTCACCGGTGGCGCGGATGGACAGGCCCAGCCGGGTGCCCAGAAAGCCCAGCATCGCCGCACCGGCAAGCAGGATCATGGCCAGCGCGATGGCCAGCTTATACCAGCCGCCAAGGAAGCTCAGTGAGCCCTTTGCCAGCGAGAAAACAGTGTCGGTCTTGACCAGTGACATGGTGGAGGAAAAGCCCATCACGGCCAGATTGATGGTGTAAAGGCCGGTGTTGACGATGATGCCTGCCATGATGCTCTCCACCCCAAGGCGGGTCTGCAGAAAAGCCGTAACAAAGCCGGAGCACACACCTGCCGCCATGGCTGCGAACAGGGCCAGAATGGGGTGGCCGGTCAGTGCTACCTGACAGGCCACGGCGCAGCCCAGCGTGAAGCAGCCGTCAGTGGAAAGGTCTGCGATGTTCAGGATGGAATAGCTCAGGAACAGTGCCAGCGCCACAAGGGCATAGATACAGCCCAGTTCCAGCGCCGTCTGTAGGACGTTGAGCGAAAAGATACTCGCCAGCATGTGTGTGCTCCTTTTATGTTTCTTTTTGATTGGACGATTTAAAATGGCCTCCGCTTTTGCTCTGGCCATATTCAGCGGAATTGGGTTTTTATTCGGGATTCAGAAAAGCCTGCGGGCTTTTCTGAATCCCCTTTTCACGAGTAGGGTCGTGACGGAAAACGGCATTTGCAGCGCCGCTTTCTGCGAAAGCGCGGCGCTGTGGGCGGCGTCCTCGCCCTCTCAGGCGCTTACGCGCCAGCTCTCCCAAAGGGAGAGCCTCTGGCAAAGCTGCACACTTTGCAATTGAATCGAAAACTTTTCCTAAAGCCGCCAAAAGCTCCCCCTTCGGGGGAGCTGGCAAAACCGTCAGGTTTTGACTGAGAGGGTACTTTTTTAAGAGAAGTTCTCTGCGGTGGTCACTTTCACGATCTCGGTGCAGTAGGGCTTGAAGGCCTCCTTCACGGTGTCGAGGTCAAGGCCCAGCGCTTCGCATGTCTCGGTGTTGATGGTGACGATGCCGTTGTCAAAGGTCTGGTAGGGCAGGTCTGCAGTGGTCTTGCCCTCGCACAGCAGCTCTGCCACCATATCGGCAGTGGCTTCGCCCAGCTGGACGTAATCCACGCCGTAGCCCACGAACGCACCGTTCAGTGCAAAGCTGTCAGCACCGGTGTAGTGCTGCACGCCTGCCTCGGTAAAGGTCTCGTAGATGGACAGCTCTGCGGTCATCACGGTGTTGTCGGTGGGGGTGAACACGGCCTTGACGCCGGAAGCGATCAGGGCTTCGGCCGCCATCTGCACCTCGGCGGTGGTGGTGCCGTTCTTCTCAATGTACTTGATGCCGTTGGCATCGCAGAAAGCCTTGGCATCGGCAATGGCCTGGGTGGAGGCATCCTGACTCAGGTCGTACAGCAGGCCAATGGTGTCAATATCCGGGTTGACAGCGGTGATCAGCTTCATGATGGCCTCGGTGTTCAGTGCGTCGGAGGTGCCGGTGATGTTCTCCTCGCCGTCAAAGCCTGCAGCGGCGGGGTCGGTGACAGCAGAGTAGACAACGGGGATATCGGTATCCTCCACAGCGGCCAGCATGGTTGCGGCGGTGGGGGTAGCCACAGCCACGATCACATCCACGCCGTCCCCTACGAGGTCGGCACCGATCTGGTTCAGGTTGGACTGGTCAGCCTGTGCATTTGCGTAGTAGTCGGCGTAGTCGAAGGTAACGCCCTTCTCTGCCCCCAGCTCATCCAGACGGCTCTCCACAGATTCCACGATCTGGTTGAGGGAAGCATGATCCACATAGTTGACGATGCCCACCTTGAAGGTCTGGCCGCCCTCGGCTGCTGCGGAAGCGGCAGCGGAAGAAGCGGTGGAAGATGCAGCCACGGTGCTGGAAGCGGAGCCGCCGCAGCCGGTGAATGCCAGTGCAGAAACGGCGGAAGCAGCCATAGCGGCCTTGAGGAAGCTGCGGCGGGAGATCATGGTAACGTTTTTCATAACAGTAAACTCCTTTCCCGGAGCGGGCGGCAAAAGTAAAAGACCCGCTCCCCTTGCGGGACGGGTCTTACAAATAAAAACGACCCTGTCCCTGTGTGTTATCCACAAGGACAGGATCGGTAAAGTTCGATTCTGCGGTGCCACCTTGCTTGCCCTGCTTTGCAAAATGCAGAGCCTCTCACGGAGAGCCAACACTCCCCTGTCCTGTAACGGAGACTTCCGTCCAAAGCTACTAAGGCTTGCTGCCCATTTGCCCGGCCCTCGGCGGCCCACGAAGCTCTGCCCCGCTCTCGCCCGTTTTCACTGTCCGGGCTCACTGAAGATGCGCTGTGCAGGTTCTCTTCCGCCTCATCGGTTTGATTGCATTATACACTTTATTGGCATAAAGTCAAGGGGAAATTTCAAAAATTTCTTTTTTCTACAGCACAAAGTCATTCTTCCGTGCATCAGGCCCGCTTTGTGCGGCGCTTGCGCCAGACGAAGTACGCCGTGTACGCCAGCCATACCACAATGCCGCCCAAAGTCAGCGCACGGCTCAGCCGGATGCCGTCGGGCTGGTAGACAAAATCGATGCTGTTTTCACCTGCCGGGCACAGCACAGCCATCAATCCCTCGTCCACCTCCACAATGTCGGCCTCCTGCCCGTTGACATAGGCCGTAAAGCCGTCATCGTAAGGCACGGAGAAGAACACGAGGTTCTCTTTTTCCAGCGTGATCTCGGCGTGGAAGCCCGAATTGTTCATCTGGAACACACTGGCAGCCGTGGCACGGCGCTCGCGGCAGTCCTGCACGTAGGACTCATAGTACAGCTCCTCCCGTCTGCCTTCCGGCAGATGGGTGAGGTACTTGCCGTAGACTGCAGCATCCTCGTCGGTAAGCACCAGTGCACGCATCAGGAGGTTTGCGCGGGTGGCCTTGACTGTTTCTTCGTACTCGGTCTGGGTGAGGTAATAGTCATAGGCAAAGCCCATGGGCACGTAGTTCGTGTTGCGGTAGACCGCATAGCCGTCCTTTGCAAAGGCATATTCCCAGCCGTCGTCGGCTTCGTTTTCAAAGTCGGTCTGCTTTTCCGGCGTGGTGATAAGGTACTCCACACTCAAAAGGCCCCGCAGTGCATAATTGGAAAGCTCCGGCTCACTGCGCACATCCCGCTTGACCCCCAGCGCCGGGTAGAAGCTGAGGATGCTGGGGGCCGCCGTGCTGCCAAAATACTGCAGGCAGCTTTTATCCAGCCACATGCCGATGTTGTCGTGGATCTTGTACGTATCCACGCGGTAATCGCCTTCGGGCAGGTCGTTTTTCAACAGCAGGGCGTTGGTGTCCTGCTTCACAAGGTCGCTGTCGGTATACCACTGGCCGAACTTGCCAATGCCGATGTGCACCACGCTGAACAGGAAGGCAAACGCCAGCACTGCCGCCGTCAGGCGCTGGGCAAAGCGGCTGTCGCCCCGCCACTTCTGGCAGAGATAGCGGTACAACAGCAGGCCCAGCAGGCCAAAGCCCAGCACCGCACAGTACTGACCGGGGTTCTTGAGCACGCCGAACGACCAGCTGCCGGTGTCGCTGTCCTGCACCGGCACCACCGCAAAGGCCACCGTGGCGATCATCAGCCAGCTGATGCCGCGGGCCGGGCTGTCCAGATCGGTGTTGTGGTCTTCCAGCGCGTTCACGGTCATTGCGGCCAGCACCAGCACCGGCATATAGTACCAGCGCGCATAGTAGCTGGAATTGAGGGCGTAGAACGCACTGTTCAGGATGGGCACCAGTGCGAACACGGCGCAGGTGCCCACGATGCGCTTTTTACTGTCGCCGCACTTTGCTTTCCAGTAGGCCACGGCACCGGCCAGACTGCACAGCGGCAGATAGGCCGACATGCTGGTCCACTTGATCACGCCCTCCGACCAGATGGATGTGAGGTAAGGAGAATCCGGCGGCATGATCCAGCTGACGAGAATCGCAAGATACTGCTGCACCTTGCTGTAGGTCAGAAAGCCCCATCCGGAGGAAAGGTCGATGGTGCGCGGGTTCTGCAAAATGGAGAGCACCGCAGGCACCAGCAGGATGCTGCCCATGGCAGCGCCCAGAACGCTTTCAAAAGCCAGCAGCCCGAACTTTTTTGCAGTGAGACGGAAGTCCCTTGTGCTGAGCTTGCAGATGAAGTAGATGGCCAGAAATACCACCTGACCGATGAAGAAGAAGTAGTTGTTGACAAGGTTCACCGCCACCCAGAACGCAAACCAGCTGCGGCGGTCGTTGTAAAGGGCCTCGTCCAGCGACCACAGCAGATACGGGAACAGCGCCACCACATCTACAAAGTGGTTGAAGAACACATTGTATACCGTAAAGCCGGAGAAGGTATACAGACAGGCTCCCAGCACGGCGTAGTCGATATTTTTGACGTAGCGGCGCAGATACAGGTACGCACCGCCGCCCGCCACGGCAAACTTGAGCACCAGCAGCGGCACCATGAGGTAGGGCAGCCACCCCTGCGGGAAGAGCAGCGAGAACCAGAAGAACGGCGAGCCGTACAGGTAGAACGAATAGGCGTTCATCACGCCGCTGCCAAGGTCGGTGGCCCATGAGAAGGTATTGTGCACCGAGGTGAACGCACTGTCCGGGTAGCCTGCGCCCTTGATAAAGCCGTTCATATAGCGGTAAAAGCTGATCTGCTGGCTGTTGAAATCGCCTGCATAGTGGAAAAAGCCGCCGTCGATGATATAAAACGGCAGAAAGAACAGGGCCGCCGTGAGGGCACACAGGCCCACCGTCAGCCAGAATTTATCCTTTTTTTGTCCCAGCAGCTGCGGCTGCCGGGCAGTACCAGACCGCTCCATGGTTTCCTCTTTTCTCTGCCAAAGCGGCAGAAAGTTGGTTTGTTCTAGTATAGCACGAACACTGCGCAGAAAAAAGGGCTTGACAACGCTCTGCCGGACAGGTATGTTGGAGAAAAAAGGAGGAAGCTGCCATGCTGTACCCGTTCAGCGCCCTGCTGGCGCGCATGAAATACATTACCCGCTGGAGCCTGATGCACTCCACCCGGGCCGAATCTCTCAGCGAGCACACCTGCGATACCGCCCTGCTGGCCCACATGCTTTGCCTGATCGCACGGCGGTACACCGGCACGCCCTGCCGCCCCAAAACGGTAGCAGTGGCGGCGCTGTACCACGACGCGCCGGAGATCATTACCGGCGACATGCCCACACCGGTCAAGTACAGCAGCCCCACCCTGCGGGATGCCTACAAGGCGTTGGAAACCGAGAGCGTGCGCTGCATGACCGGCCTTCTGCCGGACGAGTTGAGCGAAGAGCTGTCCCCGTTCATCTCCGGGGAACTGCTCACCGCCGAGGAAAAGCGCCTGCTGAAGGCCGCCGACCGGCTGAGCGCCCTCATCAAATGCACGGAGGAGCAGCGCAGCGGCAACCACGAGTTTGACGCGGCGCTGGCCCAGCAGAAAGCGGCCCTGCAGGCCATGCACTGCCCGGAAGCCGACTGGTTCATAGAGCACTGTCTGCCCTGTTACACCCAGAATCTGGATGAGCTGACCCGGCAGCAGTAATATTCCCCTTACGGAAACGGCACCTCGCGCACGTCGTCCGGG
Source organism: Faecalibacterium sp. BIOML-A4 (assembly GCF_009679665.1). Taxonomy (NCBI): domain Bacteria; kingdom Bacillati; phylum Bacillota; class Clostridia; order Eubacteriales; family Oscillospiraceae; genus Faecalibacterium; species Faecalibacterium sp. BIOML-A4. The sequence continues at coordinate 145,085 of NZ_WKZG01000003.1, forward strand.
TCGATGCCCGCTTTGCGCTGCTCTTCAAAAACAGCATCGATCAGCTCGTCCAGATCTTCCAGATGGGTCAGGGTGCAGCAGTAGCGGCGCAGATTGGCCGCACCTTTCAGTCCCTTCATATAGTGCATGGTCTGAGAGCGGGCCTGCGGCATGGCGACGAACTCGCCCTTCTGCTCCACCATCTCCTCCACCTGACGGCGCAGCGCATTCATGCGGGCCTGCAGGTTGGGTGCCTTGGGTGCGGGCAGGCCTTCAATGGCGGCGTTCACCCGCTCAAAGAGCCACGGGTCGCCCAGCGCGCCCCGGGCGATCATCACGCCGTCACAGCCGGTGGCCTGCATCATCTCCACCGCATCCTCTGCCGAGTGGATGTCGCCGTTGCCCAGCACCGGCACTCTGACGGCATCCTTCACCCGGGCAATGATCTCCGGGTCGATGCCGGGGGTGTACATCTGCTCCCGGGTACGGGCGTGCACCGCAATGAGGGCTGCGCCGGCCTGCTCACAGGCCTTGGCACACTCCACTGCAGTGATGTGGTCGGCATCCCAGCCCTTGCGCATTTTCACGGTGACAGGCCGTTTTGTATTTGCCACAACCTGCTCCACGATGCGCCCGCAGCGGTCTGGATCCAGCATCAGCTTGCTGCCTGCGCCGCCGGAAACGATCTTGGGGGCCGGGCAGCCCATGTTGATATCCACAAAATCGAACTCGTACTGTTCGATGGCGGCGGTGGCTTCGCCCATGATCTCGGGCACTTCGCCAAAGATCTGCACGCCATAGGGTGCACCGTTGGGTTCGGCCTTGAGCAGGCTCACCGTCTTGTGGTCGCCGTACACCAGCGCCCGGCTGGACACCATTTCGCTCACAGTAAAGCCTGCACCGTGCTGGGCCATCAGGCGGCGGCAGGGTGCATCCGTAAAGCCCGCCATCGGGCCGAACACCGCCCGGTGCGGCAGGATGATATTGCCGATTTTCAAAGGTTCCATTGGTTGTTCCTCGCTGTTATCGAAAAAAGCTCCCCCGCAGGGGAGCCAGATTTTTGGGGTACGAACCCTCTCAGTCACGGCTTGCGCCGTGCCAGCTCCCCCGAAAGGGGGAGCCTTTTCATCTGCCCGAAACAGGCTTCTTGCGGGTGAAGAAATCGTTTATCTTCATAGCGCATAAAGCTCGCCCTTCGGGAGAGCTGGCAAAACCGTAAGGTTTTGACTGAGAGGGTTTTTGCATGTTACATCTTCTCGGGCACGTTGATCTTGAACATGGTCAGCACGTTGAAGATGGCATTCTTCACGCCGATGCACAGGGCCAGACGTGCCTGCTGCACAGCGGGGTCTGCACCCTGAATGCGGCAGCTGCCGTAGAAGCGGTGGAAGGCGCTGGCCAGATCAATGACAAAGCGGTTGATGCGGCTGGGGTCGTACTTCTCGGCCGCCATGACGATCTCCTGCGGGAAGGCTGCCAGCATCCGGATCAGATCCATCTCGGAAGGCTCGGTGAGCAGGGTGGCATCCACCTTCTCGGCACCGGCAAACTGCACGCCCTCGCTCTCCATCTTTTTCAGGATGGAGCAGATGCGGGCATGGGCATACTGCACATAGTACACGGGGTTATCGTTGTCGGTCTTGACAGCCTGATCGAGGTCAAAATCGATGCCGCTGCCTGCGTCGTGCATATTGAACAGGAAGCGTGCGCTGTCGATGGGCACTTCTTCCAGCAGGTCGGTCAGGGTGATGGCATTGCCGGTGCGCTTGGACATCCGCACAGGCTGGCCGTCGCGCATCAGGTTGACCATCTGCATCAGCACAACGTCCAGATCTTCGCCGTTCAGGCCGATGGCATCCATGGCACCCTTCATGCGGGCCACATGGCCGTGATGGTCTGCACCCCAGACATCGATGGCCTTGGCAAAGCCGCGGGTAGCCAGCTTGTTGTAGTGGTAGGCGATATCGGCGGCAAAGTAGGTGGGGATGCCGTTGGCACGGACCAGCACTTCGTCCTTGGCTTCCTCCTCGGTGCCGTCCTCGGTCTTTTTCTTGTTCACCGTGCCGTACTTGGCAGCGTACTGGGCGCTGCGGTACATGATGGCACCGTCCTCCGCCTTATAGCATGCGCCCAGCTCCAGCAGCTTATCCACCACGGCCTTCACCGCGCCGGACTCGTGCAGGGTGCTCTCATGGAACCACACATCGTAGTCGATGCGGTACTTGCCCAGATCGCGCTTGAGGGCAGCAATGTTCTTGGGCAGAGCGTAGGTCACCAGTGCGTCCTTCAGGGCGGCAAAAGCCTCGCTCTTGAACAAAGTCTCCTCGTCCATCCCCTTGCAAGCGGCAACGTACTTGTCGCCGTTCAGCTCGGCAAACTCACCGGCCAGCACCTTGATGTCGCCGCCCTGATAGCACTCGGCGGGCAGCGGATAGGCTTCCTCGCCGCAGTACTTCTGCAGGTAGCGCACGGCAAGGCTCTTGCCGAACTTCTGGATCTGGTTGCCGGCATCGTTGATATAGAACTCACGGGTCACATCATAGCCGGACCAGTCCAGCACAGCGGACAGACAGTCGCCCAGAGCGCCGCCGCGGGCGTTGCCCATGTGCATGGGGCCGGTGGGGTTGGCGGAAACGAATTCCACATTGTACTTGGCGCCCTTGCCGTGATCGGTGCGGCCATACTCCTTGTTGGAGCAGGCACCCAGCACCACACTGGCCCAGAAGGACGGAGCCAAAAACAGGTTGATGAAGCCGGGGCCAGCCACTTCCACCTTGGCAAACACACTGTTCTCGATGGAGGGCAGATGTGCCAGCAGCGCATCCGCGATCATCTTGGGAGCCTTGCGCCAGCTGCGTGCACCGGCCATGGCGATGTTGGAGGCGATATCGCCGTTCTTGGTATCGGCGGGGATCTCCACGATGAAGGCGGGCAGCTCAGCTTCCGGCAGAGCACCATCGGCCATGGCGGCCTTGGCGGCAGCGGTCAGCAGAGCGCGTGCCTCGTCCAGCGCAGCTTGACGGGGGTTATAGTTCTGGTAGATCTTTTCAAATTCAGTCATTGGTCTGGTTCCTTTCACAGTCTGGGAAATATCTCAGTTTACGTGGGTCACGGTCACTTCAAGGCGGTTGCGGCTCACAAGCTCGGCGCTGTTGGCGTCCAGCAGGTAGCCGAACTTTGCGGTGCCGCCCTTCTCGGTCAGGCCGCACTCGATCTCGTCGGCGGTCACGCCCAGCGTCATGGAGCCGTAGCCTGTCTCGTAGTGGCAGAGGTTGCGCTTGCCTTTTTCGATCAGCAGCTGGGTTCCGGCCCCGCCGCCCTTGCCAAACCGCAACATCGCCACGCGGCTGCCGTCGGCGGCAATTTTCAGGGTGGTGGTGCAGCCCTCGTAGCCGGTGGTCTCGGTCTCTTTATAGGTAATGTAGTAGCTGCCGCCCTTCTGCACGAACTGGCCGCGGGTCATCAGCTCCACAAACTCTTCCTTTTCTTCCTGCTCCACAGGCTCTTTCACATGCTGCTCAATGCGGCTCTTGATGCGGATGATATAATCTTCCTTCAGCGGTTTGCTCACGTTTTTCTGTCCTTATCAATATTTATCAATGGCGATCTGATCCACCGGGCCGCCCTTGTACTCGCCCAGGAACAGGTCTGCCGTCTGCACAAAGCTGTCCGGCACATCGCTCACGTAGAAGTGCGCCTGACCCTCGTGCTCCTGTGCCGCTTTCAGGCCGCGCTCGGAGAGCATCTGTTCCAGATGGTGGGCGGCGGTCTTGGCCGGATCCACCAGCGTCACGCTCTGGCCCATGAACTCGCCGATCATGGTCTTGAGCAGAGGGTAGTGGGTGCAGCCCAAAATCAGGGTGTCCACACCGGCCTCACGCACCTCGGTCAGGTACTGAGCGATCACCAGCTTCGTCACCTGCTGTCGGCTCTCCTCGCTGTGGTCCACGTAACCGGCCTCCACCAGCGGCACGAACAGCGGGCAGGCCTGCGCGGTGATCTCCACCCCCGGCACCAGCTGACGCAGCAGCTTTTCGTAGCTGCGGGAGCGGATGGTGGCAGCGGTGCCGATCACGCCGATGCGGCGGTTGCGGGTAGCAAAGGCTGCTTCCCGGGCGGCAGCATCCACCACGCCCAGATATGGCACCGGCAGCTTTGCCGCTTCTGCAGCCGGGTAGGTGCTGGACACGGTGCCGCAGGCCGCCATGATGCACTTTACATTTTTAGAAAGCAGGAATGCCACGTCCTGACGGGCATACTGCAGGATGGTCTCCGGGCTGCGGCTGCCATAGGGCACGCGGCCGGTATCGCCAAAATAGATGATCTCCTCGTGGGGCAGGCGCTTGCGCAGCTCCCGCACACCGGTCAGGCCGCCAAGGCCGCTGTCGAATACGCCGATCGGGCGGTTATCCATGCTGCTTTTCCTTCCTTTCCAGCGCCAGCGCGATCAGCCGGTCGATGAGCTGCGGCACCGGCAGGCCCTCGTGCTCCATCAGCTTGGGGTACATGCTGATGGACGTGAAGCCCGGGAAGGTGTTGATCTCGTTGATCAGCACCCGGCCAGTACCCTTTTCCACAAAGAAATCGCAGCGGGCAAGGCCCTCGCAGTTCAGGGCAGTGTAGGCCATGGCGGCGTAGGTCTTCACCTCGTCCAGCTTTGCTTCCGGCAGGTGGGCCGGGATGACGGTCTGGCTCACGCCGTTCTTGTACTTGTCGTCGTAGGTATAGAACTCGGCACCGGCAAGGATCTCGCCCGGACGGGTAGCCACGGCGGGGTCGGAGCCGATCACGGCGCACTCCACTTCCTGACCGTCCACAAAGGCTTCAAACACCACCTTGCGGTCGTTTTCCAGTGCAAGGTCGATGGCCTTTTTCAGCTCGTCACGGCTGGACACCTTGGAGATGCCCACGCTGGAACCGGCGTTTGCGGGCTTGACGAACACGGGCCAGCCCAGCTTCTTTTCCACACCGTCGCACACGCCTTCCAGATCGGACTCGATTTCCCAGCGGTCGGCAGCCAGCCATCTGGTGTGGGGCACACCGTTGGCCTCGAACAGAGCATTGGCCACGGCTTTGTCCATGCACACCGCGCTTGCCAGCACGCCGCAGCCCACGTAGGGGATGCCGGCCAGCTCCAGCAGGCCCTGCACCGTGCCATCCTCGCCCCACAGGCCGTGCAGCACCGGGATGACCACATCCACATGCACTTTTTCCACATGGCCTTCCGGGGTGAACAGGATCATGCCGTGGTCGGCGCGGTCCGGACTGATGACGCAGGCCATGTTGCCTGCCAGATCTTCCCAGCTGCCATCGGCCATCTGGGCGGCCGTGGCCTCGGTGTACAGCCAACGGCCCTCCTTGGTGATGCCCACAGTGAGCACCTCATATTTTTCACGGTCAATGTTGTTGACGAAGTTGCCCACAGAAACGCGGCTGACCTCGTGCTCGCTGGACATACCGCCGAACAGCAGCACAACGCACATTTTTTCAGACTGCATGATAACTCTCTCCTATTTATAAAGCCCAAGACCTGGGTGGGATATAACCGGTAAAAATGCCGTTCTGGCTTATTATACAATATCTATGCGCGCGATGCAAGCAGAATGCCAAAAAGCTGCCGGTGGGTAAAAGAGATATTTTTCAAAAAAACTTTCCAAAAATCGAAGATTTCCGCTTGACGGATGGAAAAGTGCGTGGTACAATGATATCACCTCTTTTGCGGGGTTATTAAGTGCGCCTGTTTTACAGGTACCACCCGCAACCCGAGGGAGGTTCAAAACAACCGTTATAATGGAGGTGTCAACAAATGACCGTTAAAATCACTCTGGCCTGCACCGAGTGCAAGCAGCGCAACTACAACACCACGAAGAACAAGAAGAACAACCCCGATCGTCTCGAGATGAAGAAGTATTGCCGTTTCTGCAAGAAGCACACCGTTCATCGCGAAACCAAGTAAGAAAGGCGGACGCATCATGGCAGACAAAACCGAGAACAAGCCGGGCTTTGTGGCCAGAGCAAAGGCCGCTGTGAAGAACTTCTTTGGCAAGTGTGCCAAGTTCTTCCGCGACACCAAGAGCGAGCTGAAGAAGGTGGTGTGGCCGTCCAAAGAGGACGTTAAGACCAACACCGTCGTCGTGCTCGTGACCGTCGCCATCGCAGCGGTCGTGATGATCCTGCTGGATGCCATCTTCGGCGGCATCCTGGGCTTGATCATCGGCGCCTGAGAATCATCTTGAAACGGAGGGCAGACCAAAATGGAAGAACAATCCAATGAGGCACTTTGGTATGTAGTGCATACCTATTCCGGCTATGAGAACAAGGTCGCGAACGACCTGCAGACCATGGTGGAGAACCGTCATCTGCAGGATCTGATCTGCGATATCAAAGTTCCCGTCGAGATGGTTCCCGAAATTGACAAGAACGGCAAGCAGAAGATGGTGGAGCACAAGCTCTTCCCCGGCTACGTTCTGGTCAAAATGGTGATGAACGACGATACCTGGTACGTGGTGCGCAATACGCGCGGCTGCACCGGCTTCGTCGGCCCCGCATCCAAGCCCGTTCCCCTCTCTGCTGAAGAAGTAGAGAAGATGGGCGTGGAAAAGGCTGCACCTCTGGCAGTCGACTTCAACGTCGGCGACACCGTGCAGATCACCGCCGGTCCTCTGGAAGGCTTTATGGGCCTTGTGGAGGAGATCGATACCGAGAACTTCAAAGTGAAGCTCAAGGTCAACATGTTCGGCCGCGAGACCCCCGCAGAGGTGGAGATCGGTCAGGTCGAGCTGCCGTAACCAACCGGCACAAATCGTTTACCAAGGTAAGACCGCAGTGCGGTTCTTATAGAGCGTGTGCACTGTGCACATGCTCGTGGGAGGCACGGAGACACCGTGCCGCAACTCACCACAGATTTTTGGAGGTGCATTTATTATGGCACAGAAAGTTACTGGCTACATTAAGCTGCAGATCGAGGCCGGCAAGGCAACTCCGGCTCCCCCTGTTGGCCCTGCTCTGGGTCAGAAGGGTGTCAACATCATGGCATTCACCAAGGAGTTCAACGAGCGTACCAAGAACCAGATGGGTTATGTGATCCCCGTCGTCATCACTGTGTATGCTGACCGCTCCTTCAGCTTCATCACCAAGACTCCTCCGGCAGCCGTTCTGATCAAGAAGGCAGCTGGCATCAACACCGCTTCCGGCAAGCCCAACAAGGAAAAGGTTGCTTCTCTGACCGCCGCTCAGGTGGAAGAGATCGCCAAGACCAAGATGCCCGACCTGAACGCTGCTTCTCTGGAAGCTGCATGCAGCATGGTTCGCGGCACCTGCCGTTCCATGGGTGTCACCGTCGAGGGCTGAGACATAAACAGTGGGAGGGCATAAAACTGCCCGCATGACCACACAGGAGGATATACAATGAAACATGGCAAGCACTATGTCGACGCTGCAAAGCTGGTCGATTCTACTAAGGCATATGATGTGAACGAGGCTCTGGAGCTGGCTTGCAAGACCGCTTCTGCCAAGTTCGACGAGACCGTTGAGCTGCACGTCCGTCTGGGCGTTGACGGCCGTCACGCTGACCAGCAGGTCCGCGGCGCTGTCGTTCTGCCCAACGGCACCGGCAAGACCGTCCGCGTCTGCGCAATCGCCAAGGGTCCCGCAGCTGCCGCTGCTGAGGCTGCTGGCGCTGATATCGTCGGTGATGACGAGCTGATCGCAAAGATCGCCGGCGGCTTCATGGATTTCGACGTTGTCGTGACCACTCCCGATATGATGGGCCGCGTTGGCCGTCTCGGTAAGGTCCTGGGCCCCCGCGGCCTGATGCCGAACCCCAAGGCTGGTACCGTTGCTCCCGACCTGGGCAAGGCTGTTTCCGAGGCCAAGGCTGGTAAGATCGAGTACCGTCTGGACAAGCAGAACATCATCCATGTGCCCGTGGGCAAGGCTTCTTTCGGTGCAGAGAAGCTGTACGCCAACCTGGACACTGTGATGGAGGCTATTGCCAAGGCAAAGCCCGCTGCAGCAAAGGGTACCTACTTCAAGAGCGCTACCATCGCCACCACCATGGGCCCTGGCATCCGTCTGAACACCCTGAAGTACGGTGTCTGATTTGAAGTTCTGATCGTTTTTCTGCCGTTCGTATGGGCGGCAGAAAAATTTTGTCAGAAAATTTTAAAAAAAACTTGACAACTCCGCACGTTTGCGGTAAAATAATCATGCTGTTTTTGAGACAGCAGGTACTGGAGTCCAGTGTAAGGCTATGCCGCCTGCCGAGAAACGTGCGTAAAGTTGTTTTATGCCTCTTTCTCGGCCAAGTGCGGGAAAGAGGCTTTTTTCATACTTGCTCCGGTTTTCGATACAAGTTTTTGAAACGAGGTGAAACCGAATGCCCAGTGCAAAGATTCTTTCTGAAAAGCAGGCTTATGTCGCTGATCTGAAGGCAAAGTTTGAGAGTGCGGTTTCCGGCTGCGTCGTCGCTTACGGCGGCATTAACGTCGAGAACGACACCAAGCTCCGTAAGGAGCTGCGTGAGGCAGGCGTCGATTACATGGTCGTGAAGAACACCATGCTGCGTCTGGCTGTCAAGGGTACCTCTCTGGAGGGCCTGGCTGAGCAGTTCAAGGGCGATACCGCTATCGCTTTTGCTCACGAAGCAGATCCCATGTCCGCTGCCCGCATCCTGTGCAAGTATCAGGATGGCGATAAGTCCAAGAAGTTCGTCGTGAAGGCTGGCTTCATGGAAGGCAAGGTCATGGACGCTGCCGAGACCAACGCAATCGCAAAGCTGCCCAACCGCGAAGGCATGCTGTCCATGTTCGCAGGCGCCCTCACCAGCACTCTGTCTGGTCTGGCCGTTGCAATGCAGGCTTATGCCGACAAGCAGGAGGAGCCCGCTGCCTGATGGCCGCGTGACTGCTGCTTAAACAAAACAAGAAACTAACAAACAAAACCATTGATATTGGAGGGTTACTACTATGGCTTCTGAGAAGATTACTGCCATCATCGACTCCGTTAAGGAGCTGTCCGTTCTGGAGCTGAAGGAACTGATCGACGCTTACTGCGAAGAGTTCGGTGTTTCCGCTGTTGCTGCTGCTGCTCCCGCTGCTGCTGGCGCTGCTGCTGCCGCTGAGGAAGAGAAGACCGAGTTCGACGTCATCCTGGCTGAGGCTGGCGCTACCAAGATGCAGGTCATCAAGCTGGTGAAGGAGATCACCGGTCTGGGCCTGAAGGAAGCTAAGGCTATCGTCGATGGCGCTCCCAAGGCTGTCAAGGAGAAGGTCTCCAAGGCTGAGGCTGAGGACATCCAGAAGAAGCTGACCGAGGCTGGCGCTAAGGTCGAGATCAAGTAATTGAACCTCTTCTGAGAGTCGTTCATTCTTGAACAATGAGGTGCCCGTACCGAAAGGTGCGGGCATCTTTTTTTGTTGTGCAAAATTATTAGCAGCCTCGCCCTCTCCGTCATTGCTGACGCAATACCACCTCTCCCAAAGGGAGAGGCCTTGGCATGGCGGCAGAGTTTCCGGCTTAAGTGCAAAGTGTGCGGAAGAGCTGAAGGCTTCCCCCGGTCGGGGGAGTCTGTCAAAGAGAGATGTTTTAGCAGTCCGCGCAGACTTCATCTTTTTGCCAAGGGCTCTCCCTTTGGGAGAGCTGCCGAACAAAGTGAGGCTGAGAGGGCGAGCCCGTAATCCAAATGCAATTCGCCTTTTCTGCATTCAAAAACTATGTTATACTATCCTCAACAGGAGGAACGGCAGAGCCTTCACCCCCCTCTGCCGCAAAAAGAGAGTTTATGGAACACCGCAACTGGAACAAAAACAACATCCGCACTTCCCTTTTGGGTTACGGCTGTATGCGTTTTCCCACCAAAGCTGACGGCACCATTGACGAAGAGCGCGCCGAAGCGCTGCTGAACACCGCTAAGGCCGCCGGTGTCAACTACTTCGATACTGCCTATCCCTATCACAACGGCCAGAGTGAGCCGTTTGTGGGCCGCGTGATTGCCAAATGGGACCGCAGCAGCTTTTATCTTGCCACCAAAATGCCGCTGTGGAACTGCAAAAGTCTGGACGATGCCAAGCGTATTTTTGAAGAGCAGTTCCAGCGTCTTGGCGTGGACTACATCGATTTCTACCTGCTGCACTCCCTGCACAAGGCCCGGTACGAAACCGGAAAGGCTATGGGCCTTGTGGACTGGCTGTGGCAGCAGAAGGCCTCAGGGCGCATCCGGAACTTTGGGTTTTCCTGCCACGACAACGCCGCCGGGTTTGAGTACATTCTGCGCGACCAGCCATGGGATTTCTGCCAGCTGCAATACAACTACCTTGATCGGGACGACCGCGCCGAGGAGATCTCCGGCGATCACGGCTATCAGCTGACCGAGGAGTGCGGCGTGCCGCTTATCATCATGGAGCCCATCAAGGGCGGCACGCTGGCATCCCTGCCTGCAGACGCCGCCGCACCGCTGCACGCCCTGCGTCCGGATGCCACCGATGCCTCCTGGGCGCTGCGCTGGGTGGGCAGCCACAAAAATGTGCATGTGATCCTCTCCGGCATGAGTGCTGAGGATCAGCTGACCGACAACCTTGCCACCTTTGGCCATTTTGAACCGCTTTCCCCCGCCGAGAATGCCGCTGTGGAAAGCGTAGCCAACGAGCTGCACCGCCGCATCAAGATTGGCTGCACCGGCTGCCGGTACTGTATGCCCTGCCCCATGGGGGTGGACATCCCGGACAATTTCAGCATCTGGAACAAGCTGGGCATGTTCGGCCAGAAGGACGCCATCAAAGCCCAGTGGACCACCTGCTTCCCGGACAGCGAAAAGGCCCTGCACTGTGTGCGCTGCGGTAAGTGCGAAGCCGTCTGCCCGCAGAAGCTGCCCATCCGCGATTCTCTGGCACAACTGCAAAAGGAGCTGGACGCACTGTAACTCCTTCCGTCATCGCTGCGCGATGCCACCTCCCTCAAAGAGGGAGGCCTTAAGGCCCCATCTCTGAGGGGGCTGTCACCGCAGGCGACTGGGGGAGTTTCATAACAAAAAAGACCGTCACACGTTTTTCGTGCAACGGTCTTTTTTATGCAGTTCTTACCACAGCCGGATGACCTTGATCACACTTTCAGCCTTATCGCGGGCCAGCTCCAGATGGTGCTGCAGGGAATCTGCAGCACTGTCCCAGTTGTCGGCCAGAGCGGCATCCAGAATTTCCAGATGTTCGTCACAGGTCTGCTCCTGATTGATCATGCTCACCTTGCCGGTCATGATGCGGAAGCGGGTGTTCAGACCGGTGATGCGGTCATACGCCGAACGCAGGTACTTGTTGGGCAAAGTGCTCATGAGCAGTTCGTGGAACTCATCGTCCGACTCGCAGAAGTCGGTGATGCTGTCCGGGTGATGCATCAACTCGGCAAATGTCTCCAGCTGTTCCCGCGGGATGCCGCTGCCATAAGTACGCAGGGCGTAAGGCTCCACCAGCAGGCGCATCTCGAACATGCTGTGCACGTCCTCCTCGGTGATGCCGGAAACCATCAGGCCCTTCTTGGGCAGAATGGTGATCAGGCCTTCCTGCTCCAAGCGGCCAAGAGCATCCCGCATGGGGGTGCGGCTGATGTTGCCCATCTCGGCACAAAGCTTCTGCTCGTTCAAAAACTCGTTGGGCCGGTACTCGCAGTTCAGGATCTTGGTCTTAAGGTACTGGTATGCCTGCAGCTTCAGGCTCGTTTTGGTCTGCGACTCCATTTCTTTCATGTTCTGCACAACTCCTATTCCCTTTTCCCTTGCAAAGGAAAAGGTTCTTCTCCTATAATACTCTGGGGCGCATGCTTTCTAACTTCAAAGCATCTTGTATTCTTGCTGCAATCCAAGTAGTATTCCAGTTCTATTATTTCATAATAGGGCAATTATTACAATACTTTTTTGTGAACTTTAGCGCGTTTTATGTTTTATCTAATTTTTATGTCCCATTTTTGCCAAAATCAACAAGTTTTTTTGTGCTTGTAGCCAATGCCGCTTCTTTTGGCCCGGTTCTTTTGCATCCAATGCAAAAATATGCTACAATGTAAAAAATATTGAAAAGGGTGTGGATCTCTCTTATGGCACGAAGCGACGGCTACAATACCAAGACCCGTCAACTGATTTTAGATTATCTCATCAACAACCGGCAGCACGCGGTGAGTGCTTCCAACATTCTGGAGCATCTGGAAGAGCAGGGCGCAAGCCCCAACCCCACCACGGTGTACCGCTATCTGGACAAGCTGGCCGGGGAGCAGCGCATCATGAAATACGTTGCCGACAAGGGCGAAAAAGCCGTGTTCCAGTACGTGGACGAGGGCCGCCACTGCCGGGAGCATCTGCACCTCAAGTGCGTACAGTGCGGGCGCATCTATCATCTGGACTGCCACTTCATGGACGAGGTGCGCGCCCACCTGATGGCAGAGCATGGCTTTACCCTGCAGTGCGAGGGCAGCGTTCTGTATGGTTTGTGCCGCCACTGCGCCCAAAAAGAGGAACAGTCCGACTCTGATGGTCAAACCGCACAAAAATGCGCCTGCTGTGTTGACACGGACAAAAAGCCGTGATACAATGCATGCAAGAAAAAGCGTTGACCGGGAAAAGTAAGGTTTCAATGTCCTCTTTCAGAGAGTGCGGGTAGGTGGAAGCCGCGCAGAGAGCGAAACCCGAACGAACACCCGCAAGCTTCCCCCTGAACCTGTTTGTGCAGCAGTAGGGGCCGACGTGCGCCGCTCGTTATCGCGGCAGTGCTTTCAACGGGGAGAGCGCACAAAAGTGACTGGCATGGTTTTATGCCGGTAATTTAGGTGGCACCACGGATACGGCAGCATATTCGTCCTAGCGATTGGGATGAATGAGCTGCCGTATTTTTTATTTAAAAAGAGGGGTAAGAAATATGTGTTGTGTTATGGGCTATACCGGGCACGATCTGAGTGCCGCCAAATTCAAGGAATACCTGCTGCGCACGGTCATGCGCGGCCCGGACGACCAACGTGTGGTGGAAGGGCCTTTTGGTCTGATGGGTTTTGGCCGTCTAGCCATCATGGGCCTGACGCCGGAAGGCATGCAGCCCTTCTACCGCGGTGCCGACTGTGTGGTGTGCAACGGCGAACTGTACGGCTTCCGCTTTGAGAAAGAGATCCTCAAGCGCCGCGGCTACAAGTTCCAGTCCGACTGCGACTGTGAGATCCTGCTGCCGCTGTACTATGAGTACGGTCTGGATATGTTCCGCCACATGGACTCCGAGTTCGCGCTTATCATGTACGATTCCCGCAAGGACCGGCTCATCGCCGCCCGCGACCCCATCGGCATCCGTCCGCTGTTCTACGGCTACTCCAAGTCCAGCCACCAGATCGCATTCGCCTCCGAGATGCAGAACCTCATTGGCTGGTGCGACGACATCCGGCCCTTCCCCATTGGCAGCTACTACTGCGATGGCCGCTTCGTCCGCTATGAGGACATTGCCGATGTGCCCGCCCCCATGCAGGACGACATGGACACTGTGCTGCGGAACATCCGCGAAAAGCTGATCGCAGGCGTAGAGAAGCGTCTGGACGCAGATGCCCCTGTGGGCTTCCTGCTCTCCGGCGGTCTGGATTCCTCGCTGGTGTGCTCCATTGCCGCCAAGAAGCTTGGCAAGCCCATCCGCACCTTTGCCATTGGCATGGACACCGATGCCATTGATCTGAAATATGCGCGCCAGACCGCAGAATATCTGGGCAGCGAGCACCACGAGATCATCATCAACCGGGATATGGTCATCAACAGTCTGGAAGAGGTCATCCGCCTGCTGGGCACCTGGGACATCACCACCATCCGCGCCAGCATGGGCATGTACCTGCTGTGCAAGGCCATCCACGAGCAGACCGATGTCCGCGTGCTGCTGACCGGCGAGATTTCCGATGAGCTGTTCGGCTACAAGTACACCGACTACGCCCCCACCGCCGATGCCTTCCAGCAGGAGAGCCAGAAGCGCATCCGTGAGCTGTACATGTACGATGTGCTGCGCGCCGACCGCTGCATCTCCTCCAACAGCATCGAGGCCCGCGTGCCCTTTGGTGATCTGGATTTTGTGCGTTACGTCATGGCCATTGACCCGGAAAAGAAGCTGAACAGCTACGGCAAGGGCAAGTATCTGCTGCGCAAGGCCTTTGAGGGCGATTGGCTGCCGCCGGAGATTCTGTGGCGCGAAAAGGCCGCCTTCTCGGATGCTGTAGGCCACAGCATGGTGGACGATATCAAAGAGTATGCCGAAAGCCTTTACACCGACGAGGAGTTCCAGCTGCGCCGGGCAAACTATTCGGCCCACTGCATGCCGTTCACCAAGGAAAGCCTGTTCTACCGCGAAATTTTTGAGAAGTACTACCACGACCAGAGCCGCACCATCGTGGGCTTCTGGATGCCCAACAAGGCATGGCCGAACTGCAACGTCAACGACCCCTCTGCCCGTGTGCTGGCAAACTACGGTGCTTCCGGCGTGTAATGCCAGACCATTTTGAATGCGCTCCGCTTTGCTTTGCGCATGAATAGCGGAAAGAATATTCTATAATTTGTAGATCGGGAAAATCTGCGGATTTTCCCGATCTACTTTTTCACGAGAGGGAACCCTCTCCGTCACCTGCGGTGACACCTCTCCCAAAGGGAGAGGCTCTGGCGAAACTGGAAACCTTGCCGCCATGCCAAGGGCTCTCCCTTTGGGAGAGCTGCCGAGCGGAGCGAGGCTGAGAGGGCTAGCTCTTCCCCCGCTGCGCCGCCGCTTCCATAGGAAGCAGGCGCGGCATCCGCCCCTTGCCGTCCAAGCTCCATCTGTGAAAATGCAATGCCGGGCGGTCCGCAGACCGCCCGGCATTGCTCTATTAAAATTATTTTTCCGCTATTCATGCCCAAAGCGCACGCGGCGGGCATTCTAAATTGTTGTGTTACATCCTGATTTTTTGCGCCGCCCGGGCAATGGACGCCAGCAGCGCCACCAGCCGCTTTTCGTCCATCTGGCCGCAGTAGCTGGTGAAGGTGTAGTAGCAGCCCTGCACGCAGAAGGAAAGCACGATCTTACGCACCACATCGGCATCAAACGAGGGGTCGCTCTCCGAGATGCATTTGCTCATTGCAGCTTCCACGCGGTTGATGAACAGTCCCTGACGGGAGCCGGAAAACAGAATGCCGATCTCGGTCTGATTCCGAGTAAACGCCCGGAACATTTCCCGGGTCAGCCACTCGGTGCGCTCGCTTACATCACGGGCGGTCAGCTGTGGCAGGCTTTCCACCACCTCCTCCACCATTTCGTCCTCCATGGCGTTGGCCAGCGCATAGATATCCTGATAATGCGCATAAAAGGTGGACTTATTGATGCAGGCCAGATCGCACAGTTCCTTGACCTTGATCTTTTCCAGCGGTTTCTGCGCCCGCAGCTCCATGAATGCCTGCTTGATGGCACGCTCCGTTTTTTCAATGCGAATATCCAGAAAACCCACCTCTTTTGCTTTTTCGTTGATTATCCAACCATTTTCCTGTTTTGCGGATAGACAAGGCCCTCAGCCTTTTTTATACTGGGTCTGTCCCCATCCGCATCACTCCTTGCGGTACAGGATGCCTTTTTCTTCCAGCTCTTTTTTGATGCGCTCAAAGCTCCCGGCATCCGGGCAGTGCAGGGTGTGCAGATGCACGCCGCCGGTCATGCGGCTCAAAAGTGCTTCCGGCGTGTCCTTGGCCTGCTGGATGAAGTTGTCCACATCGTAGCGGCTGGCAAGGTTCAGGTTGCCGCGCAGCTCGCCATACAGGCTGTTCTCCACGGCCACATCCACCACGATGCCGCCCTGATCCACCACGGTGTACAGCTCGGTGCGCATCTCGTCCTCGGTGCTGTGCACGCAGGCCAGAATGGCGGTATAGCCTTTTTCCGCCGGGTGCAGCTGATAGCCCCGGGGCGTTGCATCGATCTGCGCACCGCCTGCCCGCAGCAGAGCCACATCCCCCACCACGATCTGGCGCGAGACCCCCAGCAAAGCCGCCAGTGCGCTGGCACTGACCGGTGCTTCGGCCCCGCTGAGCCGTTTCAGAATGGATTCTCTGCGCTGCGCTGCATTCATGGTCTTCAAAGCTTCCTTTCCGCTTTACGGTATTATGCTCTTATTGTAGCAAAAGACGGCGGATCATGCAAGAATGCGTTTACTTTTCCAGCTGCAGGATGGTAGCATAATTGGAGGGCAGCTGCACTTTCATGCGGCCCCACTCCATGCTGGTCAAAACGGGCTGTGCGCCCACCGTGTCGGCCAACAGGTCCTTTGCAGAGGATGCCTCCACCGGCAGCTGAAATTCCAGCTGTGCGGGACTGTCGCCGTTGTTCAGCACCACGACGCAGGCCTTTCCATCCAGCACCCGGGCAAAGGCATAGCACTGGGTGGTGAGCTGCAGCTCTTTCACCTCGCCGTCGGTCAGCTCCGGCAGCTCCGCCTTCAGTCTGCCCAGTGCGGCATACACGCTGGTGACAGGGTTGGTGGTCTCAGCGTCCCTGAAGTCGGAAAGTTCCAGGCAGGGGCGCAGCGGCCAATCGCTTCCCCACTCTTTTTTGCCTTCAATGCCAAATTCTGAGCCATAATAGATGGACGGAATGCCCCAAAGCGTATATACTAGAATTGCAATGTGGCGGATGTGCTCCCGGTTGCGCAGCTTGTTGGGCAGGCGCTCCACATCGTGGTTGTCCGAGAACAGATACAGCCGGGTATCGTGGCACAGGCCCTGCAGACGGCGCATGGTGTGGGCGATCTCGAAATAGTTGTGGTCGTTGTGGCCGCTCCACAGGCCCTTGTGCAGCTCGTAGTTGGTCACCGAGTGCAGCATCTCCGGGTTTGCCCAGCGGCTGTAATCGCCGTGGATCACCTCGCCCATGAGCCAGAACTCTGGCTTTACCTCGTTGGCAAGGCGGCGCAGACCGCGCATAAAGTCAAAGTCCAGCACATCGGCTGCGTCCAGACGGATGCCGTCAATGTCAAATTCATCCACCCAGAAGCGGATGGTATCGTAGTGGTAGTTCTGCACCTCCGGGTTGCGCTGGTTCAGCTTGACCAGCAGATTGAAGCCGCCCCAGTTTCCGTAGGAAAAGCCGTCGTTGTACTCGTTGTTGCCCCAGAAATTCACATCGCAGAACCAGTCCTTATAGCGGGCGTTCTCGCGGTTTGCCTTCAGGTCCTGAAACGCAAAGAAATCGCGGCCCACATGGTTGAACACGCCGTCCACGATCACCTTCTGGCCCCGGGCATGGCACCGGGCCACAAAGTCCTTGAACTCTGCGTTCGTGCCAAGGCGGCGGTCTACCAGCCGGTAATCGATGGTGTCGTAGCCATGGGAACCGCTCTCGAACAGCGGGCCGATATAAATGGCCGTGCAGCCGATGTCCGCTGCGTGCTCAGCCCATGCGTTCAGTTTATTAAACGCGCCGGGCACCGCCTGCCCATCGTTCTCGTGTGCGCAGCCGCACAGCCCCAGAGGATAGATGTGATAAAATACCGCGTTGTCATACCAAGCCATTGTTCATACCGCTCCCATACAAAAAAATCAGCCTCCGCCCACTGCGGCGGCAGGAATAGTATAGCACAGAATCTGTAAAACATGTTAATTTTTGCTGATTTTTGTCAAGAATCTACAAGAATATCAGCCACTATGCCCCATTTCGTCTTATTTTTATTGGATATATTGCCCAAACACCTGTGTCACATGCAGTGCCGCCGGGCGCTGCCTATCATAGAATGTAAGGAGATCTTTGCATGAATTACCCCGCCATTCCCCGTGAATTCTTCAATGGAGACTGCTTTGATGCCTATCGCATCCTTGGTGCGCATCCCTGCTCCGACAACGGCACCGAAGGGTGGCGCTTTGCGGTGTGGGCCCCCGGTGCCACGGCAGTGGAAGTCTGCGGCGGCTTCGACGGCTGGGAGGCAGGCGTGCCCATGGAAAAAGCCGATACCGGCGTGTGGAGCGCATTCGTCCCTGGCCTTGCAGAGGGCGACCTTTATAAATACCGGGTGCATGGTGCCGACGGCAGTGTGGTGATGCGCAGCGACCCCTACGCATTTTCCACCGAGCTGCGGCCGGGCACGGCCAGCCGTCTGGTAAAACTGGACTTTCATTTTGATGACAGTGCATGGATGGAGCGCCGCGACAAATGCCGCAACCGCCCGCTGAACATCTACGAGATGCATGTTGGCAGCTGGCGGCACAAGCCCGGCAGCAAGCAGGAGGACGGCTCAGACGGCTGGTACAACTATGAGGAGCTGGCCAAGGAGCTGATTCCATGGCTGCTGGACCATCACTTTACCCATGTGGAGCTGCTGCCGCTGGCCGAACATCCCTTCGATGGCAGCTGGGGCTACCAGACCACCGGCTACTTTTCCGTTACCAGCCGCTACGGCACTCCCGCCCAGTTTGCCGGCTTTGTGAACGCCTGCCACCGCATGGGCATCGGCGTCATCATGGACTTTGTGCCGGTGCACTTTGCCGCCAACGCCGACGCTCTGGCAAAGTTTGACGGCACCCACCTCTACGAGTACGACAGCGATGTGGGCCACAGCGAGTGGGGCACCTGCAACTTCAATTACTACCGCCGGGAGGTGTGCAGCTTTTTGAACAGTGCCGCTGCTCTGTGGATGGACGTGTACCACTGCGACGGCATCCGCATGGACGCCATTTCCCGCGCGCTGTACTGGCAGGGCGACCCGAACCGCGGCGTGAACGAGGGTGCCGTGAACTTTCTGCGCAGCCTGAACCACGGCCTGAACGAGCGCTGGCCCACCGGCATCTACACTGCCGAGGACTCCACCAACTTCCTCAAGGTGACAGCTCCCACCCGCTACGACGGCGTGGGCTTCGACTACAAGTGGGATATGGGCTGGATGCACGACACACTGGACTATTTTGCCACCCCCTTCGGTGAGCGGCCAAATGCCTACGGCAAGATCGTTTTCAGCATGCACTACTTCTACAACGAGCTGTATCTGCTGGCCTTGAGCCACGACGAGGTGGTGCACGGCAAAAAGACCATCATTGATAAGCTGTGGGGCACCTATGCGGAAAAATGCGCCCAGCTGCGCACCCTCTATTTTTATATGTATATGCACCCGGGCAAGAAGCTGAACTTCATGGGCAACGAAATGGGACACTTCCGGGAGTGGGACGAAAAACGGGAGCTGGACTGGGACCTGCTGAAATACCCCTTCCACGATGCGTTCCAGAAATACTTTGCCCACCTGTGCCGGGTGTATTCCACTGAGCCTGCACTCTACGATGGCGAGTACAACCCCGACTGCTTTGAGTGGGTGGCCTGCGAGAGCCGCAACGAGGGCGTGTACGCATGGCTGCGCAAGGGCCGGGGCGAAAACCTGCTGTGCATCATGAACACGCAGGACCACGCCCACAAAAAGTTCCCGCTGTATCTGCGCTTTCCCTGCAGTGCCGAGGAGGTGCTGAACACCGAATCCCCCGAGTGGGGCGGTGCACTGAAGGGCCGCCGCAAGACAAAGCTTCACACCACCGATGGCGGTGTGTTTGGTCGGGACTATACCCTTACAGTAGACCTGCCTGCCATGGGCAGCTGCCTGCTGCGCCTTGCGCCGGAGGCCCCGAACCCCGATGCGGCCCGCATCAGCGCCAACAAAGCCCTGAACGCAAAGCGCCGCGCTGCCCGCAGCACAAAGGCCGCAGCCAATTCCAATAAGTAATATTCGTTTTAAAATGTCCCGTCTGCGTTCAAAGCGGCGGGACATTTTGTTGTTTTCCGTGCACAGCGGCTGGACAGTGCAGATTTTGCTTGCTATACTGTAGCTGTGATATTCTGCAGCTGAGAGGTTTTTGGGATGAGTGGAATCGTTTCCCGTCTGTCTGTCCTTGGCAAGGTCTGGCTGGGCCTTGCTGCCGGGGCACTGGCGCTTATTGTATTCGGCCTTGCCGCACCGGGCAGCAGCCTGTTTTTTCCGCTGGTGAGCCTGTGGTGCAATGCAGCACTGTTTGCACTGGTGCTGCTGGTGCTGCGCCGGGCCGGTATGGAGCTGGACCTGTTCCACAAGGCGGTGCTGGTGGGCCTGTGGGCAGCGGCCGTGCTTTACTTTTACTGGACCCTCGGCAGCCGCACCTTCCTCTACCACTGGGACTACGTAAACTACATTCTAAAGCAGTATCATGCCGAAGCCGCCTTTGCCCAGAGCACAGGCGCAGGCTTCCGGTTTCTCCTCGATTCCATCACCGAGGACTATACGAATTTCATCACCCTGTTCACCGAGTTTCCGTTCTGCCTGAGCGGCAAGACCGGCGACGACTACGCATTCTGTCAGGTATTCAGCGTACTGCCCAGCCTGCTGGTGCTGCTGGCGGGCCTGACGGTCAAGGTGGGCCGGATGCTACGGGTAAAGAACCGGTTCTGGTATTTCCTCATCGGCTTTTCGTGGTGCGCTACCTTCCCGTTCGTGCGCATGTCGGCGGTGCTGGGCCAGCCGGACTGGTTCGGGCTGATTTTTGCCTTCATGCTTATGCTGCTCACACTGGACTACCGCTTTGACGGCATCGACCTGCCCCGCTATCTGCTCATCTTCGCCGCCACGGCGGGCATCATCCTCACCCGGCGCTGGTACTTATATTTTGTGGTGGGCTACTGCTTTGCCTATGTGCTGCTGCTGGCAGTTTCCAGCATCCGGCTGGCAAAAGATGGCCAATCCAGCCGCGCTGTGCACCGCATGGTACGGCTGGTGGTGTTCGGCCTGTGTGCGGCCGGGGCCATGGTGCTGCTGCTTCTGCCCATGGTGCGCAAAATTTTAAGCTTTGACTACGCCGGGCGCTACTCTTACTACAACTTCGGCGGCATCACGCTGGAGCTGGCCGCACAGACACTGCGCATCGGTTTGCTGAACTTCATCCTCATCGGAATGGGGCTGTGGTTTGCCGCAAAACGCCGTCTGCCTGCCCTGCCCTGTCTTGCAGGGGCAGAGCTGCTGGTGAGCCTTGTGCTGTTCACCCGGGTACAGAACACCGGCTCCCACCAGATGCTGCTGTTCGTGCCTGGGTGGCTGCTGCTGTTCCTCGTTGGTTCCGCCGCACTGGCCGACGGCCTGAAAAAGCACACCGCCGTCAAGCTCTTCTACTGGGGCTTTACCATGGTGTTTGCGGTGTCCGTGCGCTGCTCGCCGCTGACCACCGTTGCTCTGCCGGGCTTTGTGGTGGATCATTTTCCCCTCAAGGCCGTGTCGGAATTCGTCCGGCTGGACAAGCTCACCTACGACCGCACCGATGCCGCCCAGATCCAGCGCGTGGACGACTGGATCGATGCCCACTGCGATGCGGAAAAGGGCGAGTTCGCCTACATGATCCCCCACGATATGCTGTACAACTCGGACATATTCCAGTACGCCGCCCTGCCGGACATCCAGCTGCAGGGCAAGCTGGCCGCCGGCATCTCCATCCCGGGCACCCACGAGTTCCCGGTGCGGTTCTTTGAGGCGAAGTATGTGCTCACTGCAGAGCCGCTCCCCCAGACCTTTGTCAGCGGTGGCGAGCTTTCCGGCCGGTGGAATGCCCTCTTCTGCGCCGCGCGGGATGAGCACTTTACGCAGGCCGCCAGCTTTGACATGGGCAACGGCACCGTGTTCACCGTGTGGGAGCGCACCGAGCCTGCCGACCGGGCTGAGGTGGAATATTATCTGGATGCCTTCGCGCAGGAGGATGCCCTCTACCCCGAAATGTTCTCGCAGGTGGCGGAAGCCTGGCTTGCCGGACATGGACTTTGAATTGCAAACGCTTTGGATATAAAAGGAGTATTTCCCATGGAACAGAATGCAAACGCCCTGCCCAAGGTCACGCTGGGCCAATACAAGGGGCTGGAATTCACCCGCCGGGTGCGCCCGGTATCGGAAAAGGCCGTGGAGCTGGAGGCGGCGAACCTCACCCGCACCCGCGCCCCCTTTGCACCGGTGGAAAAGTCCGCCGCGCGCGGGATGCGCGTCACGCTGGATTTTGAGGGCTTCATGGACGGCGCGCCCATCCCGGAAAGCAAAATGGAAAATGTGACCGTGGTGCTGGGCACCGGTCAGCTGATGCCCGCCGCCGAGGATGCCGTGTACGGCCACAAAGCAGGCGAGAGCTTCCGATTCGATTTTACCTATCCCGCCGAGTTCCGGGTGCCGGAGCTTTCCGGCAAGACGGCGCAATTCGCCATCACCCTGCACACCGTGGAGCAAAAGCAGCCTGTACCGCTGGACGATGCCTTTGCCAAGACACTGGGCTTTGATACGGTGGATGCCCTGAAGGAGAGCATCCGCGAAAAGAAGCGCCGCTCCCACGAGGCCAACGCCGACCGAATTGCCGGAGCCGCCCTGCTGGGCATGGCCGGTGCCAACCTGACGGCGGAGCTGGATAACGCCATTCTGGACCAGAATGCCGACCATGACATGAACGCCCTGCGCGAACGGCTGCGCCGCAGCAAAATGACCATGGAGCTGTACTGCAAGGCAGGCCAGACCACACCGGACGAGGTGCGCGCCGCCTTCCGCCGGGATGCCGAGCGCAAGATGCGCAGCATCCTTGCGGTGCAGGCCATAGCCAAGGCCGAACAGATCACCGTGTCCAACGCAGAGGTGGATGCCGAGTACGTCCGCCTTTCCAAGCTGCACGATACCCCGGAAGCCGAGATCCGCAATGTGCTCAGCCGGGACGCTGTGGCCTCTGCCGTGATCACTCAGAAGGTGCAGCGTTTCCTGATCGACCACGCAAACATCACTTCGGTTGTGGAAAAGGAGTAAACTATGGGCTTTTTTACACGCACCGCGATGGATATGCTGATGAAAACTACCCATCCCGAGATCAACCGCCGCCAGTGCTGGAACCTGCATCCCCATCGCAAGCCCTGCACCGAGTGCAAGGATATCTGCCCCTATGGCGAACAGATCTTTACCCGCCCGAACCTTGTGAAGGACTGGGACCCCTGTACCGAGTGCGGCCTGTGCGTCTCTGCCTGCCGCAGCGGCTGCATCATCCCTTCGCCGGAGCAGGTGCAGCGGGACACCTCTGCCGCCGATACCGACAATGACACCATCTGGATCGGCTGCGAAAAGTCCACCCGCAAAAATTCCATGGTGCGCACCTGCATCTCTGCCCTCACATGGGAGACACTGGCCTACCTTGCCCTGAACAAAAAGATCGTGCTGGACCTGACCCCCTGCGGTGAATGTGAGAACGACCTGTGCGCCGCCCAGCTGCGCAAGGAGCTGACAAGGCTTGTGGATTTCTTTGGCCAGCCCATGTTCGAGGCACGGTTCACTCTGGCCTACGAGCCGGACGAAGCGCTCTACCACGTAAAGGAGCTGAGCCGCCGCGAAATGTTTGAGCAGGTGAGCCACGGCTCCAAAAGTGGCACCAAAAAGCTGCTGCAGATGCTGCCCGGCCTGCACAGCGAGGACGACGGCGGTGTGGATTTCCGCCTTTTGCTGCACCAGCGCACAAAGCAGCTGAAGGCATCCATGGAAACGCCGCTGAAGTACGGCTACTACCTGCCCAACTTTACCGATAAATGCTTTGGCTGCGGCAAGTGCGAAAAGGCCTGCCGCGCCGGTGCGCTGAAGCTGGAGGACCTGCCCGACGGCCAGACCCGCATCGTCATCACGCCGTGGAAGTGCAGCGAGTGCGAGGTGTGCGTGGCCTCCTGCTCCAACCATGGCATCAACGGCATGAAGCTGCGCCAGCTCACCACCCTTGGCCCGGTAAGTGTACACAAATGCACCAAGACCCTGTGCAAGGAATGCGGCAAGCCCATTGCTCCGGGCAGTGTGGATGGTGTGTGCACCGTGTGCCGCATCAAGGCCCGCACCAAAAAGCGGCAGGAAGAAGCCGCTGCCAAGGCAAAGCAGCTGCGTGAGGAGCGCGAAGCCAAAAAGGCTGCAGAGGAAGCCGCCAAGGCAGCAGCCGAAGCCGGTGCCGACGCTGCTGAGACAGCTGTACAGACGGCTGCCGCCCCCGCAGAAACCGCTGCGGCCGCTGCCGTGCCTGCTGCGGCCGGTTCCGTGATCACAGCACTGACCCCGGAAAAAGCAGCCCCCGCCGCGCTGGATGAAACCCCTGCTGCCGCACCGGAAAACACCGCAGAAAAGGATGTGCCCGACACACCGAAAAACGATTGACGGCGCACAGATTCAATGCTATACTGACCATAAGACCACGCACCGTGGCCACCGACTGTTACAAAGGGGTAACGGAGCTATTTCCGTTACCCCTTTCTTATCCCAAAGCACGAAGCAAGCTTTTGCCAAGATCTTACGAAAGAAGGATTTTACTATGGCTCATTCCATCTCCCGCCGCCAGTTCCTGCAAGGCAGCGGCGCAGCCGCCCTTTCTGTAGCAGCGGCCGGTCTGCTGAGCAGCTGCGGCGGCTCTTCCGCTTCCAATGGCGGCAGCACCGGCGCTGCCGGCAGCAGCTCCACCTACACCGTGCTGTATTCCCGTCAGCCCGCCACCCTGAACTATCTGGTCTGCTCAGCTGACCCGGACCTTTACCACGGCACTCAGTGCATCGACACGCTGGTGGAGTACGACAACCGCGGCAAGATCCGGGAGGGCCTTGCCACTGCTTGGGAGTGGGATGCCGACAGCCTGACATGGACGTTCCACCTGCGGGATGAGAACTGGGTGGACTGCAACGGCGAGGTGCTTGGCCCTGTGACCGCGCAGGACTTTGTGGATGCGCTGGCCTATGTGCTGAACCCGGACTACGCTTCCTCCACTGCAAGCCTTGTCACCCCCTATGTGGCCGGTGCGGACGACTACTATAACTACTGCGTTTACCGCAACAACGCCAATAACGGCACTGTGGCCGAGGACGGCACTACCTACGCCATTGATGCCAACGGCACCGTGACCGCCGCTGCCGCCGACGGCACCACCACCGAATACCCGGCTGTGGATTTTTCCACCGTGGGCGTGAAGGCTGTGGACGAGCACACCCTGACCTACACCCTGAACTTTGATTTCCCGGGCTTTCTCAGCCTGTTGAGCTACGCTCCCTACGAGCCCGCCTACGGCCCGCTGCTGGAGGAGTTTGCCGACCAGTTCTGCACCAGTGCCGAGACCGTCTGCAGCTGCGGCGCGTTCTATCTGGCCGAGTACACTCCGCTGGAAAACTGGGTGATGAAGAAGAACCCTGAAAACTACGATGCCGACAGCGTTTACATCGACACGGTGCGCTACATCTACAATCAGGAAGAGCTGATCAGCGGCCCGGAGATGGTCAAGCGCGGCGAGATTGATCAGGCTACCATCAGCTCCGACATTCTGGACAGCTGGCTGGCCGACGACACCACCAAGGACATGGTTTCCATGGAGCGCCCGGAAACCGGCAAGAGCTACTTCTACATCTTCAACTTCCTGCCCTACCGCCACGAGTTCTCAAACTGGACCGTGACCGGCGTGGATGCCCAGTACGAGCCGGACAATTGGGCCAAGGCCATCAACTCCACCAACTTCCGCAGGGCTTTCCTGTATGCCATCAATCCGTCTGTGACGCTGGCCGTCACCGCGCCGGAAGGCTACGATAACTACAAGCTGCACACCATCACCCCGCCGTCCTTCTGTGCCAACAGCAAAGGCGTGGATTATACTGAGTGCGGCGGCCTTGCAAACCTCTCCGACTTCTTTGACGAAGCCAAGGCCAAAGAGTACCGTGATGCCGCCGTGGAAGAGCTGACCGCCGCCGGTGTCACCTTCCCTATCAAGATCCAGTATCCGTACAACCCCGCTGTGGTGGACTGGGACAAGCAGTGTCAGGTGTTCAAGCAGCAGGTGGAAGCCGTGCTGAACGACGGCTTCGACTTCATCAGCATCATCATCACGCAGGGTCCGTCCGACAACTTCCTGAATGCGGTGCGCCGGGTGGGTGCCTACCAGCTGATGTCCTACTACTGGGGTGCCGATTACTCCGACCCCGAGACCGAGGTGTACCCCTTCTATCAGGAAGCCGGCGACCGCGGCACCTGCTACAGCTTCCTGCGCACCGGCGTGGAGGACGGCATCGTGACCGGCGAGACCGCCGACCTCGTGATGCAGTACATGTCCATGGTGGAGAACGCCAAGACCATCACCGAGGATCTGGATGCCCGGTACGAAGCCTTTGCGGATGCCGAAGCCTTCCTCATTGAGAACGCACTGGTCATCCCGCTGGGGATGCCGGTGCCGCCCTACATTGCCACCCGCCTGAACCTGTGGGAGGGCCAGTACGCTCCCACAGGCCTTTCCACCAACCGTCTGAAGGGCGTGCACATCCTCGACCATTACGTTTCCATGGATGAGTATAACGCCAACCGGGATGCGCGGTGAGTTTTTGATTTGAATATCCTCCGCTGACGCTCTGGATATTTTCAGCGGAAATTTATTTTTAGTTGTAAATCGGAAAAATCTGCGGATTTTTCCGATTTACTTTTTCACCGGAAGGGCCGCAGCAGAAAACGGCATTTCAACAACTTTCGATCAAAAAACGACAAATCACTTTCCAAACGTAAGATTTTGCGTTATTCTATACTTATCTGTATTAACAAAGAAAAGAGAGGTGCACAGCTATGGTGCAATATCTCGCAAAACGCATCGGGCGCTCCATTCTGACCCTGTTCGTCATTGTGACGCTGGTGTTCTGCCTGCTGCGGCTCATGCCGGTGGAAGGCTACTTTGCAAACTACGAAAAAATGACCGAGGCACAGATTCAGGCCGGGCTGCAGTCCATGGGCCTGCTGGACCCGCTGCCGGTGCAGATCGGCCATTTCTGGCGGGATGCGCTGCACGGTGATCTGGGCGTGAGCCACATTTATAAGCTCAACGCTCCCGTGACCAGGATCCTTGCCCAGAAGCTGCCCATTTCCATCGAAATGGGTGTGCTGGCCATGCTGCTGAGCCTTGTGCTGGGCATCCCGCTGGGCCTTGTCATGGGCCGTTATAAGGGCCGCTGGCCGGATAAGCTGGGCACGGCATTCATCGTGCTCATTCAGGCGGTGCCTGCGGCAGTGTACTTTTTGTATATCCAGATGTACGGCACCACCGCCATGGGCGTGGGCCTGCTGTTCGATGCCGCCAACTGGCGCTATTGGGTGCTGCCGGTGTGCAGCATGAGCCTTGCAAACCTTGCGTTCTACGCCATGTGGCTGCGCCGCTATATGGTGGACGAGAGCAACAAGGACTACGTCAAGCTGGCCCGCGCCAAGGGCGTGAGCGAGAACAATATCGCCCTGCACCACGTATTCCGCAACGCCATGGTGCCGCTGGTGCAGTACATTCCCTCCGCATTCCTGAACACCGTCGTCGGCTCCATCTACATCGAAAGCCTGTACAGCATCCCGGGCATGGGCGGCCTGCTGGTCACCTGTGTGCAGCGCCACGACAATACCATGGTGCAGGGCATCGTGCTGCTGTACGCCTGCGTGGGCATCATCGGCTTGATTTTGGGCGATGTGCTCATGGTGCTCATTGACCCCCGCATCAACTTTGGCAAGAAAGAAGGTGGACGCTGATGCTCTCTTTTCTGAAACGCGAAAAATCGAAGCAGCTGGAGGATCAGCTGAATGCTGCTCAGGCACAGCGCCGCACCGGCTGGGAAAATCTGCCGGAGGATGAGCTGTTCACCCCCGCCGGGTTCAGTGAGGAACAGGCCGAAGCCACCGCCAGCTCCAACTACAGCTACTGGGGCAGCACCTTCCGTGCCTTTTTCAAGAACAAGTTCGCCGTGGCCCTGCTGATCGCGCTGGTGGTCGTGGTTGCCTTTGCCTTCATCCAGCCCCACCTGCCCGGTCAGGCAGACCCGAACCTGTGCGCCGTGGACCCTGTGACCGGCATCCAGTACCGCAACATCGCCCCCGGGCAGGACGGCTTTATCTGGGGTTCCAACTCCATTGGTCAGGACCTGTGGGCACGCATCTGGGCCGGTGCACGCACCAGTCTGACTATCGCCTTCTTCGTGGCCCTCATCGAAGCTGTGGTGGGCATTACCGCCGGTGTGCTGTGGGGCTATGTGCGCGGGCTGGACTTTGTGTTCACCGAGCTGTACAACATCTTCGATAACATTCCCACCGCCATCGTGCTGATCCTCATTTCCTATGTAGCCACCCCCAGCATCTGGACCATGGTCCTTGGCATGGCCATCAAGGGCTGGATCGAAATGGCACGCTTCATCCGCAACCAGATCCTCATCATCCGCGACCGGGATTATAATGTGGCTTCCCGCTGCATCGGCACGCCCACCACCCGCATCGTGCTGCGCAACCTGCTGCCCTACCTCGTCTCGGTCATCATGCTGCGCATGGCCCTCACCATCCCGGAAGCCATTGGCAACGAGGTGTTCATCACCTACATCGGTCTGGGCCTGTCCGTGGAGACCCCCTCGCTGGGCAACCTGGTCAACGACGGCCGCAAGGTGATGATGCAGGCCGGGCTGCGCTACCAGCTGCTGTACCCCACCCTCATCCTGAGCTTTGTTACCATTGCGTTCTATCTGATCGGCAACGCCTTCTCGGACGCCGCCGACCCGAAGAACCATCTGCAGTAAGGAGGGGATATCATGGAACACAACCAGCTCATTCTCTCCGCAAAAGATGTCAACATCCAGTTCAACCTGCGTGGAAAAGTGCTGCACGCCATCCGTGGCATCGATCTTGACCTCTATCAGGGCGAGGTGCTTGCCATCGTAGGCGAGAGCGGCTCCGGCAAGAGCGTTTTTACCAAGAGCTTCATGGGCCTGCTGGATGCCAACGGCTCCATTACCAGCGGCACCATTGATTACTACGGCATGGCGGACGGCAAGCCGCTGCGCCTTTCTGACCTCAGAACCGAAAAGGACTGGCTGCGGGTACGCGGCCGAGAGATTGCCATGGTCATGCAGGACCCCATGACCAGCCTGAACCCGCTGAAGACCATCGGGGCACAGATCATGGAAGCCGTTGCCCTGCATCAGGGCTTAAAGGGTGCTGCCGCCAAGGAAAAAACACTGGAATACCTGCGGGATGTGGGCATCTCTGACCCGGAAAAGCGCTTTAAGCAGTACCCGCACGAGTTCTCCGGCGGCATGCGCCAGCGTGTGGTCATTGCCATTGCGGTGGCCTGCAGCCCCAAGATCCTGATCTGCGACGAGCCTACCACCGCACTGGACGTGACCATTCAAGCCCAGATTTTGCAGCTTTTGAAGGAAATGCGGTTCAAGTACGATCTGACCATCGTCATGATCACCCACGATCTGGGCGTTGTGGCAAACATTGCAGACCGCGTGGCTGTGATGTACGCAGGCGACATCGTGGAGATCGGCACTGCTGACGAAATTTATTACGATCCCCGCCACCCCTACACATGGGCGCTGCTTTCCAGTATGCCGCAGATGGGCGTGAAGGGCGAGGACCTGTTCAACATCGTGGGCACACCGCCAAACCTGTTTGCGGAAATTCGCGGCGATGCTTTTGCACCCCGCAACCCGCAGGCGCTGAAGATCGATTTTGTCAAGCGCCCGCCTTACTTTAAGGTAACGCCCACCCACAAGGCTAAAACATGGCTGCTGGACCCCCGGGCGCCCAAGATCGAGCCGCCTGCTGCGGTAAAAATGCTGCGAGAGGAGGGGCTGTAAGATGGAAAATGAACGCGAAGTTCTTTTGGAAGTGAACCACCTGAACGTAACCTACGGCTCCGGCAAAAAAGCATATGAAGCTGTGCAGGATGCCAACTTTAAAATTTATAAGGGCGAGACCTTCGGCCTTGTAGGCGAAAGCGGCAGCGGCAAAACTACCATTGGCCGGGCCATCCTGCGCATTCTGCCCACCTCGGGCGGCGAGATCCTTTATAAAGGCCAGAAGATCAACGGCAGAATTTCCCGCCAGCTGGACAGGCAGATCATCAAAGAGATCCAGATGATCTTTCAGGACCCTCAGTCCTCGCTGAACGAGCGCGCCAAGGTGAGCTACATCGTGGGCGAAGGCCTGCAGAACGTCCGGCCTGATCTTTCCACCGCCCAGCAGGAGGAAAAGGTGCGTCAGGCTCTGCTGGACGTGGGTCTGCTGCCGGAATTTGCCTCCCGCTTCCCGCACGAATTTTCCGGCGGACAGCGCCAGCGCATCGGCATTGCCCGGGCCCTGATCGTGGAGCCGGAGTTCATCGTTGCCGATGAGCCCATCAGCGCACTGGATATGTCCATCCGTGCACAGGTGCTGAACCTGCTGCGCCGCCTGCAGAAGGAACGCGGCATCACCTACCTGTTCATCGCCCACGATCTTTCCGTGATGCGCTACATCTCCGACCGCATCGCCGTCATCCACAAGGGCCGCATCGTGGAGCTGGCCGGGGCCGAAGAGTTGACAGCCCACGCCATCCACCCCTATACCCGCAGCCTGCTTTCCGCCATTCCCATGCCGGACCCCCGCCGGGAGCGGCAGAAAAAGCTGCTGGTGTACGACCCCGCCATGCACGACTACTCCAGAGAGGCCCCCCAGTGGCGCGAACTGCGGCCTGAGCATTTTGTACTGTGCAGCGCTGCCGAAGCCGAGCAGTGGCTGCCGCGCTGACCCCCAACATTTCGGGCTGAATCGTTGTTTTACGGCTCTTTTACGCAACATTCAAAGTTTATTTCTTGACATTCTCCGGCAGCTCCACTACAATAGAATCTGCATCATTGATTCTGATTTTTGAGTTATTAGCGTGTTCTGACCGGCGGCTTTCATCTTCTTTGCAAAGTTGTCGGCTTTTGGCAATGAAAAGAAGAAGAAAGAAAAGAGGACTTTATTCTATGACTACTGAACAGCGTGAACCGCTCTATGCGTCCACTGCGAAGCCCTGGCTGAAGTACTATGACCAGAAATACATCGACATGCCCCTGCCCAAGTGCAGCGCCTTTGAGTATCTCTGCCATCAGAACAAGAACCATCTGAGCGAGACCGCTCTGGAGTATTATGGCCGCAAATTCACCTTTGCAGACCTCTTTGTGAATGTCAAGAAAACCGCGGCCGCCTTCCGTGCTCTCGGCGTGAAGAAGGGCGACATCATCACCGTTGTCAGTGTGATGACCCCCGAGGTGATCTATGCCTTCTACGCTGTCGATATGATCGGCGCAACGCTGAATCTGGTGGACCCGCGCTACAGCGTTGAGGGCATCCACGAGTACATCGAGGAGGTGGATTCCCGCCTGCTGATCTGCCTGAATGTGACCTATGAGCGCTGCCACAAGGCAGAAAAGCGCACCAATGTGGAGCGCGTTCTGGTCATCAGCCCTGCAGACTCCCTGCCGCTGCATCTGGCCGTCGGCTACAAGCTGACCAACCCCGATAAGAACCGCTACAAGTCCAATGTGATCCACTGGAAGGACTTTATTGCACAGGGCAAGGATCAGAGCATGAACGCCGAACCCTACGACCCGCAGCACGCCTGCGTGGTGGTACACACCGGCGGCACCACCGGTTCGCCCAAGGGCGTTATGCTGACCGACGACAGCTTTAACTCTCTGGCCCACGAATTCATCGCCCAGAGCAACCTGTTCTGCCGCGGCCAGAAGCTGATGAACGTCATGCCTCCGTTCATTGCCTACGGCTATGCCTGCGGCGTGCACATGCCGCTGGTCATGGGCCTGCACGTCGTCATCATCCCCAATCTGGACCCCGACAAGCTGGGCGCACTGATCTGGAAGCACAAGCCCGAGCACATGTTCGGCGTTCCGGCCCACTACCAGCAGATGGCAGCTTCTCCGCTGCTCAAGAAGAAGAAGGATCTCTCCTTCATCCGCAACTATGCCGCCGGCGGCGACTCGCTGCCGCTGGGCGCTGAGCTGACTGTGAACGAGTTCCTGAAGGCGCACAACGTGGAATATCCGCTGGCCAAGGGCTATGGCATGACCGAGGTCGCCTCTGCCGCTACCGTTGCCGCCGGCAACGTGACCAAGCCCGGCAGCGTGGGCATTCCCATGCTGAACACGGTGGTGTCCATTTTTGAGCCTGGCACCGAGACCGAACTGCCCATCGGTGAGCGCGGCGAGATCTGCATCTGCACCCCCACCGTCATGAAGGGCTACTACAATAAGCCCGAGGAGACCGACATGATCCTGCGCCGCCATGCAGACGGCCAGATCTGGGCACACACCGGCGATGTCGGCTACATGGACGAGGACGGCTTTGTGTATCTGGATTCCCGCATCAAGCGCATGATCATCCGTCACGATGGCTTCAAGGTGTTCCCGTCCATGATCGAGAACGTCATCAGCCGCCACCCGGCCGTGCATCAGTGCTCGGTGGTGGGCTGCACCGATAAGGACCATGTGCAGGGCCGCCTGCCCTTCGTCTACGTGGTGCTGGACCCGGAAGGCGACAAGAAAAAGCGCCAGATCGTGCGGGAACTGCGCCAGCTGTGCAATGAAGAGCTGCCGGAGTATGTGCAGCCGGTGGGCTACAAGTTCATCTCCGAAATGCCCTTTACCCCTGTTGGCAAGGTGGACTACCGCAAGCTGGAAGAAGAGATCACTCCCCGCGATTACTGATCCTGAACTTCACCCTGTAATTTTTCAGACACTGAGCTCTCCCGAAAGGGAGAGCTTTTTTGTATGGAAGAAACTGCAGAATACGGACGCAGCGATGGCCGCAATTTTTTGAATTTTGTCAGTTGACAATTTTTACTTTCCATTTTATCATAGAGACAACAGCTGTGCCGCACAGGTGCAGTCATTCCAGAAAGAAGGAATTACAATGAAAAACAAGAAGTTTGCCAGCTTTCTGGCCGCAGCGGCAGCGCTTGTGCTGCTGGCCATGCCTGCATTTGCTGCCGACGAACAGACGGAGCTGCCTGCCGCCGAAGCAGCAGAGGTGCAGCAGGAGCAGACCGCAGCGCCTGCCGAGCAGGAGACCGCCCTGCCCGCCGATGCCCAGACAGCCGGCGAACCGGAGCAGCAGCTCACCTATGTGGCGCTGGGCGACAGCATCACCTCCGGTGTCGGCCTTGCCGATATGAAATACAACATCGCCCAGATCGGCTACGATCTGCAGCCGAACTTTGAGGGCTACCCTTCCCAATGCTACACCGCCCTTGTGGGCAAGGGCCTTGGGCTGGACCGCCAGCACGCGATCAATCTGGGCCTGCCCGGCCTGATGAGCCCTGACATGCTGGATATGGTGCAGAACAGCGCCATGCCCAAGATGAATCAGGCTTCCGGCGCATATTACGTCTACCCGGAATATCAGGAGTATCTGCGCAAGGCCGATATCATTTCCATCCAGATCGGCTCCAACGACGCGCTGGTGCCCTGCATCGTAGGTCTGGGCGAGGCCACCAACTGGAAGAGCGAGCAGCTTGCCGCACTGATGGTCAGCGGTGCCCTGCGTGATTTCAACTTCCAGAAGCTGGGGCTCTTCCTCGAAGCGCTGAACCGTATGACCCTTACCTTTGACGAGAGCCGCGCCACCAACCGCCTGCTGTTCCGCGGCATGGATGAGATCTGCGATCAGGCCTATACCAATGTGACCGCCAGCCTGCCGCAGATCGTGGCCGGTATCCGTGCACTGAACCCGGATGCCAAAATCGTGCTGCTGGGTTACACCAATCCGGTGCCTCTGCTGCCCGCATGGAACCGCTATTTCAGCAAATTGAACCGCTTTGCCAAAGACCTTGCCGCACAGGAAGGCTTGATCTATGTGGACATTCCCCGTGCGCAGACCGCTGCCGACGGCCACCCCACCGTTAAGGGCCACCAGTACATTGCAAACCAGATTTTGAATGCTCTGAAGTGAGCTTTCCATCAAAAAAGCCTGTCTCATTTTACGAGACAGGCTTTTTTTGCGCTGTTCTGTTTTCAGCTCAGCCGGCCACTTTCCACCGAAAAGCTGATATCTGCCGCAGCCATGGTAGACTTGCGGTGGGAGACCAACAGCACCGTTTTGTCTTTGCACTCTGCCCGCACAGCCTTGAGGATCACGCCCTCATTCAGGCTGTCCAGATTGGAGGTAGGCTCGTCCAGAAGCAGGAAGGGTGCATCATGCAGGAAGGCACGCGCCACACCGATGCGCTGGCGCTCGCCGCCGGAAAGTGCACCGCCCAGCTCACCCACCGGGGTATCATAGCCCTTGGGCAGGCTGTGGATAAAGCCGTCCAGCGCAGCCTTTTTGCAGGCTGCTTCCACCTCTTCCCGGGTGGCATCCCGCTTTGCAATGCGGATGTTGTTCTCAATGGTATCGTCGAACAGCTCGGTCTCCTGCGTCACAAGGCTTTCCTGTTCGCGCAGGGCGGCGGTGTTCACGCGGCGGATATCCTCTGCGCCAAAGCGGATGCTGCCGCTGGACACAT
Source organism: Faecalibacterium sp. BIOML-A4 (assembly GCF_009679665.1). NCBI lineage: Bacteria > Bacillati > Bacillota > Clostridia > Eubacteriales > Oscillospiraceae > Faecalibacterium > Faecalibacterium sp. BIOML-A4. The sequence goes on from NZ_WKZG01000003.1 coordinate 179,361, forward strand.
CCCAGAAGCGCATCAGCAGCCGCAGGAAGGTAGACTTTCCGCTGCCGGAGCGGCCGGTGATGCCCACGATCTTCTTTTCCGGAATGGTCAGGCTCAGGTCATGCAGCACCTCCTCCTTGGCATAGGCAAAGTTCACATGCTCTGCCGCAGCACCTGCAAATGCGGTGTCTGTGCCGTCGGTCACATCGGCGGTGACGGGCTGTTCGTCCAGCAGGTCCAGCACGCGGTCTGCGCTGGCGAACACCTGCGTCAGGCTGGCACCAAGGTTTGCCAGCGCCACCACCGGGCCAAAGGAGCTGAGGGCCGAAAGGGTGCACACCAGTACGCCCTCCACGCCCATTTTACCGCTCTGGTAAAGGTTCAGGCTCACACCCAGCACGGCCAGCACCGTGAGCAGGATCAAGGTGTTCGTGATGGCCACGGTCAGGCCCTCGCGGTATTTCATCGCCTTCTGCTTTTCGCCCAGCATCTCACTGTGGGCCGTGATGCCCTCGGCGCGGGCTGCGGTGTCCTGATACTGCAGGGTATCCTTCAGGCCGCGCAGGCTTTCCAGCACATAGCTGTTGGTATCGGCCAGTGCCTGACGGTACTCCCGGGCGGCACGGTCGCCGCGCTTTGCGCTCCACACCGGCAGGGCCACGCCCACCAGCAGATAGCCCGCCAACAGCACCAGCGCAGGCAGGATGTGCCAGCTGCCCACAAAGCCCGTCATGCCGATGACGCAGATGAACGCGATGCAGATGGGCGAAATGGTGTGGGCATAGAACACCTCCAGCGCTTCGATATCGGCGGTAATGAGCGAGATCAGGTCGCCGCGGTCACGGCCTTCCAGCTTTGCAGGGGTCAGACGGCGCAAGGCACCGAACACCTTATCGCGGATCAGGGCCAGCAGCTTGAAGGCGATATAGTGATTGGATGCCTGCTCTGCGTAACGCAGAACGCCGCGCAGCAGGGCAAACACCAGAATGCAGGCAAAGGCCGTGCCCACGGTCCTCACCGGGCTTGCAAGCCCCAGCGCACGCAGGATGCCAAAGCCGCCGAAGATGGTAATGAAGGTGGCGCAGAAATGGCCTGCCACACCCATCACGATCGCTGCCAGCATAACGGGCAGCATGGGCTTTACCAGTACGATCAGCCGTCCCACAATGGCAAAGGGGCTGCGATGATTGCTCTTGTTCATGCTCAGGCATCCTCCTCTTCCAGTGTTTCCAGCTGCCGCTGTGCCAGATACAGGCGGCTGTAAGCCCCCTGCTTTGCCAGCAGCTCGGCGTGGGTGCCCTGCTCGATCACCCGGCCATTGCTCATTGCATAGATGCAGTCGCTGTGCACCACGTTTGCCAGACGGTGGGAGATCAGGATGATCGTCTTTTTTCCGGCCAGACTGTGAATGGCCTGCATGATGTCGTTCTCGCTCTCGGCATCCACGTTGGAGGTAGCCTCGTCGAAGAGGTAGATGGGCGTATCATGCAGCAGGGCCCGCGCCATGGCAAGGCGCTGGCGCTGGCCGCCGGAAAGATTGCTGCCGCCCTCATGCAGAGCGGTCTGCAGGCCGTTCTGGCTGCGGCAGAAATCGGCCAGATTCACCTGTTCCAATGCCGCCCAGAGCTGTGCCTCGTCCGCGTCCGGCTTTGCCATGCGCAGGTTGCTCTCCACCGTACCTTTGAAGATGGCGGCGTTGTGGGGCACCAGCGTCAGGGTGCGCAGACGCTGTTCCTGCTGCAGCTCCTGCACCGGCACGCCGCCCAGCGTCACGCTGCCGGTATAGCCGGTGCGGCTGCCGGACAGCAGCGCCGCAATGGTGCTTTTGCCGCAGCCACTCTCACCCACCAGCGAGACAAAGCTGCCCTGTGGAATGGTAAAGGAGACATCGTTCAGGATGGTGCGATCCTTCTCGTAGCCAAAGGTGACATGCTCAAGCTTCAGAGTCGTATTCTCTCCGGGCACGCGGTCACCATCGGCAGGCTCTTCCGCTGCCAGAAGCTTGAAGATCTTCTCTGCCGAAGCGGCACCGTTCATGGCAATGTGGAAGTAGCTGCCCAGCAGCCGCAGCGGCAGGAAAAAGTCCGCCGCCAGCAGCACGATGGTCAATGTGGCGGTCAGGGTCAGCCGGCCTGCCGCAAATGCAGCCACCGCGCTGATGATGCCAAGGCCCGCACCGCCGTAAGCCATCAGGTCCATCAGTGTCACCGAGTTCAGCTGCATGGTGAGCACCTTCATGGTGATCCTGCGGAAGCGCTCGGCCTGCGCATTCATCTGCTCATGCTTCCAGCCGTCGGCCTGATAAATTTTCAGGGTGGTCAGGCCCTGAATGTTCTCAAGGAAGCTGTCGCCAAGGGTGGTGTATTCGCCCCAGTAGTTTGCCAGCAGCTTTTTGGCAAACTTCTGCACTGCCACAATGGACATGGGGATCAGCGGCACGCAGCACAGCAGGATGATGGCTGACCGTGCGTGTACACCCACCAGCAGCACAAACAGGGTAACGGGTGCCAGCAGGCTGTAAAACAGCTGCGGCAGGTATTTTGCAAAGTAGGTGTCGATCTGCTCCACACCTTCGCTGGCCAGCATCACCACCTCGCTGGTGGCCGCCGTCTCGGTGTAGTTGGGGCCAAGGCGGGCAAGCTTTGCGTAGATGCTGCTGCGCAGGGTGCGCTTGACATCCTTGGAAGCCTGATCGCTCATGGCCGATGCCAGCATGGTAAAGGCAAAGCGCATGGGCACCGTGGCAAGGCAGAGCACAAGGTTCTGCCACAGCTGTGCACTGGTCAGGCTGCCCGCAAAGGCTACGCCCACCAGCTGGGCAATGGCCCGCACAAAGATCACGTTGCACAGCATCCCCAGCCATTGGAAAGCCACATTGGCTCCCACATACCGCAGCGCACCGCGGTCAAAGGACAGCAATTTTTTGTTGATCACTGGGCTTTCTCCGTTTCTGCTTTTTCTGCATCACTGCCAAACAGACGCTCATATTCGCCGGTAAAGATGCGCTCCGGCAGTGCACTGGTCATGGCAAGGGCAGCGGTAAAGCGCTCTTCTTCGCTCAGCGGCTCACTGACCGGCGGGAAATGGGTCAGGATCGTTTTCAGCTCCCGATCCACCTGTTTTGCCACCCAGATGCCCCGGTCTGTCATATAGATTTTGCCGTAGTGCTCCTTTACGATCATGCCGCGCTCCATGAGCAGATTCATGATACGCACCACCGAGGGCTTGGTCACGCCAAGCTTTTCGGCAATGCTGCGGGAGCTGATATCCAGATGGGTCTGTGAGACTTCGTAGATCGCCAGCAGATAGCGCAGATGCGCCGACGTAAGTTCCATCCCGATCACTCTCTTTCGTTTTGATGTTACTCAAGGCTAACTTTTTTCTTTTAAAAAAAGGGCGCGAGCCGAAACTTCCAGCCCGCGCCCTTTGCGGATCATTTCAATGCTCAGTGACAGCCGCTGCAACCGCTGCAGCTGCCATTGCAGCCGCCTTCGCCGCAGCCGCTGCACCCACTGCAGCCGCCGCCATGCTTGTGGGAGTGCCATGTGATCCAGCCCACACCGCCAAACACGATGACTGCCACAATGATCGTGGGCAGATTAAAATTTGCAGCGAGGAATTCCATCATACAAAACACACCCTTTCACAATGTCATGCGGTTCGATCAGATCTTGGTCACGTCGATCTTGACCTCGTTGTCGCCAACATACTTGTTGGGACGCACCATCAGGTAGATGAAGGCCACCAGAACAACAGCAGCCACGATGGTGAAGAAGTTGAAGCCAATCTCACCGGTGATCAGGCCGCCCAGCTGGTACACCACCAGAGCGGCGCAGTAAGCCAGAGCGCACATATAACCAATGGCGATGGCGGTCCACTTGCCGTTGTTCATCTCGCGCTTGATGGCGCCCATAGCAGCGAAGCAGGGAGCGCACAGCAGGTTGAAGATCATGAAGGCGTAAGCCGACAGAGCGGTGTAGTCCTGCGCAACAGCAGCCCAGATCTCATCGCCGTTCTCAGACAGCTCGCCGCCGAAGTGATACAGAACACCGAAGGTACCAACCACGTTCTCCTTTGCGATCAGGCCGGAGACGGAAGCGACAGTTGCACGCCAGTTGCCGAAGCCCAGAGGTGCAAAGATCCATGCGACCTTGGTAGCGATCGCAGCCAGCACGGAGTTGTCCTGATCCTCGACCATGCCGAAGACACCGTTCTCGAAGCCGAAGCCCTGCAGGAACCACAGCACAACGGTAGCGGCCAGAATGACGGAGCCTGCGCGCTTGATGAAGGACCAGCCGCGCTCCCAGGTTGCACGGAACACGTTGCCCCATGCAGGCACATGGTATGCGGGCAGCTCCATCACGAAGGGAGCGGGATCACCTGCGAAGAGCTTGGTCTTCTTCAGGATCACGCCGGAGCAGATGATGGCAGCCATGCCAATGAAGTAAGCAGAGACAGCCACCAGAGAAGAACCGCCGAACATCGCACCTGCGATGAGGCCGATGATGGGCATCTTTGCGCCGCAGGGGATGAAGCAGGTGGTCATGATGGTCATGCGGCGGTCGCGCTCGTTCTCGATGGTACGGGAAGCCATAACACCGGGCACGCCGCAGCCGGTACCGACCAGCACGGGGATGAAGCTCTTACCGGACAGGCCGAACTTGCGGAAGATACGGTCCATGATGAAGGCGACACGGGACATATAGCCCACATCCTCCAGAATGGACAGCAGGAAAAACAACACCAGCATCTGGGGAACGAAGCCCAGGACTGCGCCGACACCGGCAACGATGCCGTCCATGATCAGGCCGTACAGCCAGCCTGCCACGCCGATGCTCTCCAGCAAGCCGCCCAGAGCATTGGGAACAATCTCACCGAACAGGACATCGTTGGTCCAGTCGGTGGCAAAGGTACCAATGGCCCAGCCGCCGTCTGCAATGGAGGTGCCCATGGACAGGGAGTACATCAGGAACATGACCAGTGCGAAGATGGGCAGAGCCAGAATACGGTTGGTCACGATCTGGTCGATCTTATCGGAAACGGTCAGGTGCTCCACGCGGGCCTTTTTCTTAACAGCTTTGCCCACGACGGTGTTGATATATGCATAGCGCTGGTTGGTGATGATGCTCTCAGCGTCATCGTCCATCTCAGCTTCGCAGTCCTTGATGTGCTGGTCGATGTGGTCGGTCAGGCTCTTGTCGAGCTTCAGCTCGTCCATGACCTTCTCGTCGCGCTCGAACAGCTTGACGGCATACCAGCGCAGGAAGCGGTCATCCACCTTGCCCTGAATGGACTCTTCGATGTGGGCAATGGCGTGCTCCACGCTGCCGGTGAACACATGGGGCAGCTCAGCAGCCTTGGTAGCCTTTGCAGCAGCCACAGCAGCCTTTGCAGCAGCCTCGGTGCCCTCGCCCTTCAGTGCGCTGATCTCCACCGCCTGACAGCCCAGCTCTGCGCTCAGCTTCTTCAGGTCGATCTTATCACCGTTCTTGCGCACCAGATCGATCATGTTCACAGCCATGACCACCGGGATGCCCAGCTCGATCAGCTGGGTGGTCAGGTACAGGTTACGCTCAATGTTGGTACCATCGATGATGTTCAGGATGGCATCGGGCTTCTCCTTGACCAGATAAGTACGGGAAACCACTTCTTCCAGCGTGTACGGAGACAGCGAGTAGATACCGGGCAGGTCCTGAATGATAACATCCTTATCGCCCTTCAGCTTGCCTTCCTTCTTTTCCACCGTAACGCCGGGCCAGTTGCCGACATACTGGTTGGAGCCGGTCAGATTGTTGAACAGGGTCGTTTTACCGCAGTTCGGGTTGCCGGCAAGTGCAATTTTAATGCTCATTGCTTAATCCTTCCTCCCTTTGGGATCAGACTACTTCGATCATTTCAGCATCGGCCTTGCGCACGCTCAGCTCGTAGTTGCGCACGGTCAGCTCCATGGGGTCACCCAGAGGTGCCACCTTACGGACATAGATCTCAACACCCTTGGTGATGCCCATGTCCATGATGCGGCGCTTGACCGGGCCTTCACCGTGCAGCTTTGCCACAGTAGCAGTCTCGCCGACCTTTACGTCTTTCAGAGTTTTCATACTTAACCATCCTCCTCTGCTTGTCTTTATAGAGAGACTATTCCAGTTTCGGAGCAGCTCCCAAACAGCGCCGGGGCACTGTTCAGCCAATCATGATACGGTTTGCCATGGTCTTGTCTAGCGCGATGCGGCTCTCCTTGACCTGAATGATCAGGTTGCCTGCGATCTCGTTGACGACCGTTACCTCACTGTCCACCACAAAACCCAGCTCTGCCAGATGCAGCCGGATCTCGTCCTTGCCGGTGATCTTTTTGATGGTGACGGTCTCCCCTGCTTTTGCCATTGTCAAAGGCATCATACTTCCGCTTCCCTTCCTGTTTGAATCTGGGATATCGCTGCGGTTAGTCAGCCGCAACTACCAACGTGGATAGTTTACGCTCACTAACCTTTTATGTCAATAGTTTTTTCACAATTAAAAGTTAGTTCATATGAACAAACAATTTTTCTGCCCGATTTTTTCCGTTTTTTCACCACAATCAACAACAACTAACTCAAATTATTGAATCAAAGTTAGCCATTGTTTACATTTTCTTGTTCTTTTTTGGCTGCATCTTGTAAACTATCACAAAGCTTTTTTCTCTGCCCTGCTGTGCTCTTTTGCTGCAAATGACACAGCCGCGCGGTACAGTGGCCAGTCTGCACCGCGCGGCCGCGTGTCAAAAGGAGGATTTCTTTCCTGCCAGTGCGTGGACACCAGCAGGTGCCAGGATAAAAAGAGAGTATTTGAAAAGAGAATGACAAATTTTAAGCCGCCACGGCAAGGCGGAGAATCGGTGTTCCGCTGTGGAACAGCCGCAGATAGACTGCTGTGCACTTGCTCAGCTGGTCAAAGTGCTTCTGCGCTGCATCCGGGTCGCCATAGGACTTCCAGCAGCCGCAGCAGGTAAAGTTCTTGCCGCGGTTCTCGATAAAGCCCACAACATCGCCCAGAGGATAGCCAAGGAACACCCCGATCTCATGCGGAAATTCTGCCGAACAGCACAGCTTGCGGGAAAGCTGAGTGAGCATATTGCCCACATCCGGTGCTTCGCCCGCTTCCGGCAGGCGGTAGCCCTCCTGCCGCAGAAAGCTCTGCACCTTTTCATCTGCCAGCACGGCAGCCAGCCTACTTTCGCGGTAGACATACACAAGATACCGGTGGTTGAGCACGCAGCCCTTGAGCACCCGCACACGCAGGCCCTTGGGGTTCAGCTGAGTGTTCCAGTTTTTCACCCGGCGCGCAAGGTCGGCGCAGTCGCGGGTCTCATAGCGGAACAGGCCTGCCGGTTTCAGGCTTGCCAGCACCGGGGCACACTGTTCGATCATGACCGTTTCAAAATTACGCTCCATGTCTGCGCCCTCCCGCCTTGTTTCTCCGGGCTATTGTTCCCCGGATGCGCCGTGGTTATGAGTTAGATATTTCTAACCCCGATTCCAAAAAAGAAGCAGCTTTGCGCGGAGCATTCAAGGCTTCGGCCTGCCGATCTGTTTCTTGTGGTTAGTTATTTCTAACGTGACTGTATCTTACCACAGCGGTGGGCCGTTGTCAACACTTTTCTTGAAAAAAGTTATTCGTGGCAAACCGCAGTTTTCTCCGCCTCGCTTTTTGTGCATTCTACCGTTTTGAGATACGGTATGGTATAATAAGGAAAACTCTCTCAGGCGCTAACGCGCCAGCTCCCCCGAAGGGGGAGCTCTTTATAGAGTCAGCGCATTCAAAAGCTCTCTCCTTCGGGAGAGCTGGCATTGCGCAGCAATGACTGAGAGGGTTCTATCTTATAAAAGGAGCACGCATCCATGCCACAGAACATTGCACCGCCGGGCCTGATCTCCCTTCTTGCCGCCGCACTGGCACAGCAGCCCACAAAGCCGCTGGTGCTGGCGCTGGATGGCCGCTGCGGCAGCGGCAAGACCACCCTTGCAAATACGCTGGCCCGGCAGTTTCCGGCCAGCATCACCCTGCACACCGATGATTTTTACCTGCCGCCTGCACAGCGCATCCGCGGCTGGGAGAAAACGCCCTGCGCCAATATGGACCTTGCCCGCCTGCGGGACGAAGCCCTGCGCCCAGCCTACGAGGGCCAGGCGGTGCAGTACCGTGCCTATTCCTGCCGCGAGGGTGCGTACCTGCCCGCGCGGGAGCTGGCCGCGCAGCCGCTGGTGATTTTGGAGGGCAGCTACAGCCACCACCCGCTGCTGACCGGTTACGAAACGCTGCGGGTGTTCCTGACCTACGCAAAAGAAGAGCAGACCCGCCGCCTGCAGGCGCGGGAGGGGGAGCGATATGCCAATTTTGCCGCCCGGTGGGTGCCGCTGGAGGAGGGCTATTTTGCCCAGTACCACATTGCGGAGACGGCGGATTTTGTGGTAGACACCACCCAAAGCGGGACGATTTGAAATGGCTTTCGCGCCGCCGGTAAGACCAAGGTGCCATATAGCAAAGCGGAAGAGCACCCCTTGAACCGAACAAAGCCGGACAGCTTGCGGGCTGTCCGGCTTTTGGTTTTGCTTGGTTTACAGGCTGTTACTTATTCTTGTACATATCCTGATAGTAGTTCTGGTAATCACCGCTGGTGACATGGTCCATCCACTCCTGATGGTTCAGGTACCAGTCGATGGTCAGCACGATGCCCTTTTCAAAGGGGGTCTCGGGGTACCAGCCCAGATCGTTCTTGATCTTGGTGGGGTCGATGCCATAGCGGCGGTCGTGACCCAGACGGTCGGCCACATGCTTGATGAGGTCCTCGCTGATGCCCTCGTCCTGCAGACGGTCGTGGAGCTGGTTGATGATGGTCTTGACGATGAAGATGTTGGGGCGCTCGTTGTGGCCGCCCACGTTGTACACCTCACCGATCTTGCCGCCGTTGGCTACCATGTCGATGGCCTTGCAGTGATCTTCCACATACAGCCAGTCGCGGATCTGCATACCGTCGCCGTAGACGGGCAGCTGCTTGTGGTGCTTGACGTTGTTGATCATCAGGGGGATCAGCTTCTCCGGGAACTGGTAGGGGCCGTAGTTGTTGGAGCAGCGGGTGATGTTCACGGGCATGCCGTAGGTATCGTGGAATGCCATAACGAACATATCGGCGCTGGCCTTGGAGGAAGAATAGGGGCTGTGGGGGCACAGGGGGGTGGTCTCCATAAAGTAGCCGTCCGCACCCAGTGCGCCGTACACCTCATCGGTGGACACCTGCAGGTACTTCTTGCCCTCTTTCCAAGTCTTGGCATCGGCATCATACCATGCTTCCTTGGCGCGCTGCAGCAGGTTGACGGTGCCCATCACGTTGCTCTGCACAAAAATTTCGGGGTTCTTGATGGAGCGGTCCACGTGGCTCTCGGCGGCAAAGTTGATGACGTAATCGAAATCGTACTTCTGGAACAGGCCTTCCACCAGCTCCTTGTCGCAGATATCGCCCTGCACGAACACATGGCGGGGGTCGCCCTCCACATCCTTCAGGTTTTCCAGATTGCCGGCGTAGGTCAGCTTATCCAGATTGACCAGCAGGATCTCCGGGTATTTCTTGAGCATATAATGCACAAAGTTGGAGCCAATAAAACCGGCGCAGCCGGTGATCAGATAGGTTTTCATAGGTTCAATTTCCTCTTTTCAGTCTTTCATCCCGTTGTCGCCGTCCCAGTGGGCGAAGAAGCAGGCCAGAGCGTCTCTCCAGTCGCGCACATCGTTGCCCACGGTGCAGCGCAGCATCCGGTTGTCCAGTGCGCTCCACTTGGGGCGGTCGGCGCTGTCCGGGTGCTTTGCCTTGTATTCCTCGCTGGTGCAGGGTGCCACAGCGGCATCCACGCCGGACAGGCGGATGATCTCGGACGCAAAATCATACCACGAGCAGATGCCCTCGCCGGTGCAGTGGTACAGGCCGTACTCGTGGGTCACGCACAACTGCAGGATCTCGTGGGCCAGATCCACCGCGTTGGTGGGGTTGCCGCACTGGTCATTGACCACTTCCAGCTTGCCAAACTTCTTGCCTGCGTTCACGATGGTCTTGACGAAGTTTTTGCCGTAGTAGCTGTAGAGCCACGCGGTGCGCACGATGAAGTGACGGTGGCAGAACTGCTCCACATACTTTTCGCCCATGAGCTTGGTAGAGCCATAGGCGCTGATGGGGCCGGGAATGGTGGCTTCGTCCTGTGCAACGCCGCCGTTCTCACGGCCGGAGAACACATAATCGGTGGAGACGTGTACCAGTCGTGCACCGGTCTTTTCCGCTGCCTGTGCCAGATTGCGGGGGCCGAGGGCGTTTGCCTTGAAGGCGGCATCATGGTTCACTTCGCAGCCGTCCACATTGGTGTAGGCAGCGCAGTTGATGATGACATCCGGGCGGTTGCGGCGGATGAACTCGTCCACCATTTTGTAGTTGGAGATATCCAGATCCGGCAGGTCCACGGCGATCACCGTGGCATTGAGCAGCTTTTCGGGGATGGGGCCGATCTCGCTGCGGCCTTCGCGCAGCTGCTTGAGAATCTCGGTGCCCAACTGACCCTTGCAGCCGGTAACAATGATTTTCATATGGGTATGCCTCTCTTTTGCTTAATAGCGCAGCTTGCCGTCTGCAACGTTCTTCAGGTGCTGGCCGTAAGGACTCTTGCCGTAGCGCTCAGCGCTTTCCAGCAGGGTGTCGCGGTCGATCCAGCCGTACTTGAAGGCGATCTCTTCCGGCGCACTGATCTTGATGCCCTGACGCTTCTCGATCATGCGCACAAAATCGGCTGCTTCCACCAGACTGTCCATGGTGCCGGTGTCCAGCCATGCAAAACCGCGGCCCAGCAGCTGAACATCCAGCTCGTCCTTCTTCAGATACATGTCGTTCAGGGTGGTGATCTCCAGCTCGCCGCGGGCAGAGGGCTTGACCTGCTTTGCCATCTTCACGACCTCTTTGTTATAGAAGTACAGGCCGGTGATGGCGTAGTTGGACTTGGGATGCTGAGGCTTTTCCTCCACGCTGAGCACCTTGCCGTCCTTGTCGAACTCCACGATGCCAAAGCGCTCCGGGTCCTGCACATAATAGCCAAACACGGTGCAGCGGCCTTTGTTTTCCGCATTGGCGGCGGCGGTCTTGAGGATCTTGGAGAAGCCGTTGCCGTAGAAGATGTTATCGCCCAGGATCATGGCGCAGCAGTCGTCGCCAATGAACTCTTCGCCCAGAATGAAGGCCTGTGCCAGACCGTCCGGAGAGGGCTGAACTTTATACTGCAGATGGATGCCGTACTGGCTGCCATCACCCAGCAGCGCCTCAAAGCGAGGCGTATCGGTCGGGGTGGAGATGATCAGGATGTCCTGAATGCCTGCCAGCATCAGCGTGGACAGGGGGTAATAGATCATCGGCTTGTCGTAGACCGGCAGCAGCTGCTTGCTGGTGACCATGGTCAGCGGGTAAAGCCGGGTGCCGGCACCGCCGGCAAGAATGATACCTTTCATATTTGTGCACTCCTTTAAAATAGATTGAAAAGTTGTGCAGCTGTACGCCGCCCAGACGGAAGACCGCCCGGATGACGTATGGATTCAAAGCGGAGCTGCGTCCGCTGTAAACGATTTTGGGGCTGCTCTCCCCTGCCCGGAACGGCAAAATGGGATAGCAGTTCACTTTATTTTACTATCAAATCACACAAAAAGCAAGAAAGAACGGCTTTCCCGAAAAATTTTCCGGAAAAGCCGTTCTGAAACTCCTTCAATCTCGCATTTGTTCCGCCCAAAAGGCCCCCTCTCCGAGGGGGCTGGCAACCACAGGCATTGACTGGGGGAGTTACCACGCAAAGCCCCACTTGGAGAAATAGCGCAGCAGGCTGCGCAGCTGCCACAAAAAGGGCTTCAGACTGCGGTGCGCGGCGCGGTGCCATGCATGGATGGCCGTATACTGGGGCACCAGATACGCTTTGCCCCGGGTGCGCATCTTCTGGGTGAGGTCGGCATCCTCCACGTACATGAAGTAGTCCTCGTCAAAGCCGCCCACAGCCTTGAACACCGCAGTGTCCACGGCCGAGAAGCTGCCGGTGCAGAACTCGATCTCGGTGGGTTTTGTCAGGTCTTTGTCCGCCATGAGATAGCGCTCGTTGTACTTTGCCCAGAATTTCAGGCAGGGCAGCTGGCGGTACACCATGGCCCGCACACTGCACCGGCGCAGCGGCAGGCGCTGGGGCCGCCCGTCCGGGAAGGTGAGTGCGGGCCGCGCCATCACCACGCCGGGGTGCTGTGCCATCCAGTCCGCAAGGTCACTCAGCGTATCCGCAGTGAGCTGGATATCCGGGTTCAGGATAAAGTGCACCCGGCTTTGCAGCAGGCTGAGCACCGTGTTGTGGCCGGTGCCAAAGCCGCCGTTCTCTGTGCGGCAGAGCACCTCCACCTTCTGGCCCTTGCGGATGTGCAGGGTGCCGTCCTTCGCGGCCTTTGCAAGGCACTGGCCGCTGCCGTCCGGGCTGGCGTTGTCCACCAGATACAGTGTCAGCGGGTGGCGGCGGGTGCAGTCCAGCACGGTCTGTGCCGCCCTGAGCGCTTCCTCCGCGCCGTTATAAACTACGATACAAGCAGAAAGCTCCACCGGGGTTCCTCTTTTCAATCAAAAATTCCTCATAAAGCTCGCCCTTCGGGAGAGCTGCCTGCGCAGCAGACTGAGAGGGTTTTACTCCAGCGGTTTGATGTCAAAGCTGAAGTCCTCTTTCATCAGGTCAAAGTTCGGGTTCATGCAGGGGTCGCCTGCGGCCAGCTGCTTTGCCCACCGCTTCTGGAAGCGCTCCACCTCCGAGATGAAGCGCTTGCGCTTGACCGGGTTCTCGTCCAGACCGCGGCTCTTGCTCTCGTAGTGGTACAGCTGTGCAAACGGGGTGAACACGTTGGTATAGCCCGCTTCGCGCACGCGCACGCAGAAGTCCACATCGTTGAAGGCCACAGCAAAGCTCTCGTCCAGACCGTTCACCTGCTCGTAGACGCTCCTGCGCACCATCAGGCAGGCGGCAGTGACCGCATACACATCCTGTGCATAGACCAGACGTCCCATATAGCCGGGGTGGCCCACCGGGAAGTTCTTGTGCATGTGGGCCGCAAGGGTCAAAAAGCCGAAGCCGATGCCCGCGTGCTGGATGGTGTTGTCCGGATAAAGCAGCTTTGCGCCCACGCAGCCCACACGGTCCTGCTGGGCGTACATGAGCATTTCTTCGATCCAGCGCGGAGAAATGACCTCGGTATCGTTGTTGAGCAGCAGCAGGTATTCGCCGGTGGCTTCCTTTGCGCCAAAGTTGTTCAGGGCGCTGTAGTTGAAGCCGGTGCCCTGCCATGTGATCACCTTCAGGTTCTTGTGCTCCTTCTGCAGCTTTTCATAGCAGCGGAAAGTGGCAGGCTCCCTGCTGTTGTTCTCGATGACGATGATCTCAAGATCCTCATAGGTGCTCCTGCGGTAGATGGACTCCACGCAGGTGCGCAGGTCGGAAGAATGGTCGCAGCTGGGGATCAGGATGCTGACCCGGCCCGGCTTTGTGATGGTATAGTCCGTCTTATAGAAGCCCGGCGTACCCGGGATCATGGAAACTTCATCCACCGGCACACCCACACGCTCGTAGTGAGCATACAGGGCCTTGACCGCAGCTTCCAGACAGTAGGTCTTGGCCGAAATGTTGCTTGCCACGCTGGTGGGGCTGGAGCGCCAGTAGTACAGCAGGTGCGGGATATGCACGATCTTGTGCGCCTTTTCGGTCAGGCGCAGGTAGAGGTCATAGTCCTGACTGCCGTTGTAGGCTGCACGCTCATCGCCGCCCACAGCGGCCAGCAGCTTTGCGCTGAACACGCTCAGGTGGCAGATATAGTTGTTGGAGCGCAGATTATCCAGCATATAATCCGGCTTGAAATGGTAAACGGTCAGATGGTCGATGTCGCCCTCAAAGGTCACTTCATCCGTATACACAAAGTCTGCGCCCTGTTCGGCAATGGCCTGTGCCACGTACCACAGAGCACAGGGGTGCAGGATATCATCGTGGTCCAGCAGGGCGATGAACTCGCCCGTTGCCAGCGCAAAGCCCTGATTGGTGTTGCCCGCAATGCCCTCGTTCTTTTCCAGCTTCTGGTAGCGGATGCGGGGGTCTTCCGCAGCACGGGCTGCTACGGTCTGGCCCACCGTCTCGTCCTGTCCGGCATCCACAAGGCACAGCTCCCAGTTCTGATAGGTCTGGTTCTGCACCGAGTCCAGCAGCTCCACCAGAAACTGCTGCGGCGTATTGTACAGCGGCACCACGATGCTGATGCGCGGCGCGGCGGGCTGGTCGGCCGCCTGCCTTACCAGCAGCTCTGCGCTGGCAAAGCGGTCGGCGCGCATGGTCCTGCCCGGGAACAGCTTCGCATATTCCTTTTTGGCCTTTGCCTGCGCACGCACGCCGGAAATGCCCACCCGGCGCAGCTGGCCCAGAAAGACGAACGGCGGGAAGGTGTGTGCCAGCTGACGGCCCTTGCTGACAAAGTAGCGCAGCGGCCAGCTCATCTTCCAGAAGGTGGAGCTGGTCACATTGTTCAGCGTCTTTTCCAGATCCTGCTCATGGCTGCGGCTCAGCGAAAGATCGCTGCGCAGGCGTTCCAGCTGAGCCGTCTGCTCTTCGCCGGTGCGTTCGGCCTGCTGCATCCGCTCCCGCAGTTCATCCAGCGTCATTTCATAGCCGGCCAGCAGCTGCTGCACGTCCTGCACTGCACTGCTGCGGCAGAACAGCGCGGTCTGCTGGGCTTTGCCGCGGTTCTTCCACTCAAAATCCCGGTAAAGGCCCTGTGCGGCCAGCTGCTTTGCACAGTCAGCCATGGCCGATGCATCGGTGCATACCAGCAGCACCTGTGCACACTGCAGTGCGGGCAGATCCACCCATTCCGGGTCCTCCACCACCAGCAGAGCAGCGGTGCCCTGCTCTGCATTCTCCGGCAGCAGCTGTGCGCCGGCCTTTTCCAGTGCTTCGGCCAGTGCGCCGCTGCCGCCCAGCACCTGAATGCTGGCAGGGGTCAGCTCCCGCACGATGCGCTGCGCCAGTGCACGGCAGCGCTCGGCCTGTCGTTTGGTTTCTTTTTCCTGATCCATTCCGATCTCCGCTCCTATGGAACTTTTTTATCTTAAAATGATCTCTCAAAAAATCACACGATTTATAGTATACCAAATCCGGCATGATTTGAGAAGGTTTTGCGCGCATTTCTTTGCAGTTTTCCACTGCTTACCAGTGGAACAGGCTGTGCAGCCAGCCAAAGAACCCACCGCCGGAGCTGCCGGAAGTGGAAATGCTCACACCCGTGTAGTAGTGGCTCAGGATCTCCCGGTAGCCCATGCCCTGCTCCTGTGCGTAACCCACAGCACCGCACTGGCTCATGCCCACGCCATGGCCAAATCCGTAATAGGTCATGCAGGGAGTGCCGCTTTCGTCCGCGCCAAAGTCGAAGCAGTAGCGGGAGGAAACGAACTGGCCGATATAGCGGTAGCTGCGGCCATTGGAAACAAAGGTGTTGTACTGCACAAAGCCGCCCAGATCCTTGTGGGTGGTGTCGGCGCTGACGTAGGGCTCGCCGGTGCGGCTGTCGTTATACTCTTTATAGGTATAATCTTTTCCGATGACCCGGCGCAGCTTGTTGTGGTACTGCTCCTCGTAGGGGCTCTCCACGCTCTGCAGATAGGGCACATCGGTGCCCCATGCGTCCCGGCTGGAGCAGGTGCCGTACACGCCGGTCTGGGTGTTATAGCCCGCACTGGCCGACCACACGGCGTCGCAGACGCTGCCGTTGTAGGTAAGGATCTCATTTTTCACCGGTTCCACCGCCCTGCGGATGGCTTCCCGTGCCGAGGACGGGATCTGATCCACCGGAGTGTAGATGAGCGCATTGGAAGAGGAGCCGTACTGCTTGTGGTATTCCAGATAGGAATGGATGGCCACCGCCTGCGCCTTCCACGCCTGCTGGGCGGCGCTGGCGCTGACATAGCTGCCAATGGAGCCAAGCTCCGTGTAGGTAATGCCCACAAGACAGTCCACAAGGTTCAGCGTGACATTGCGCTGCAGGCCTTTTCCCTTGATGTTGAGGTAAGGCATGGTGATGGTATCACTGGTGCCAAAGAGCCATGCAAGGCAGTTTTCCTCCTCGGCAGGGATCAAGGTCGTGTCCGCGCCACCCATAGTGGTGGCTGCCGAAGCCGCCGGGACCAGCACGCAAACGCACAGCGCTGCTGCCAGCACAAACGCCGCCGCGCGGCGCACAAACCGATGCAGATGTTTCAAAAGTGATCTCCTCCTGTTTTTTGCAGATTTCCGACCGTGTTTTTTACAGTGTAACACAGCCTGCGCCTGCGGGCAAGGACTGGACTTTCGTTTTCACATCTGGACAAAGAAGAAACCGGAGGGCCTTTCCCGTTCGGGCTGCTCTCCGGTCTGATTTATAAGGTCTCCGGCCGACGACGCATGGCATCGTCGATCTCGTTCTCGATCTCCCGCAGGCAGTCCAGCAGCACCGGATTGAACGCCCCGGCCTCGCCGGTGCAAAGCATCTGCACTGCAGCCGCGCAGGGTACCGGCGGCTGGCTTCCGCTGCCAGTGGTCAGCGTTTCGTAGGCATCCGCAAGGCCGACCACCTGTGCCGCAATGGGGATCTGTTCGCCAACCAGCTGGTCCGGGTAGCCGCTGCCGTCGTACCGCTCGTGGTGCCAGCGACAGATCTGATAGGCTACCCGCACAAAATCTTCGTCGCGGTAGGCATCCAACTCTTCCAGCATCCGTGCACCCAGCAGGGTATGCTGGCGCATGGTTTCTTCATCCTCCGGCGTGCGCGGCTCCGGGCTGTTCAGGACCTGCTCCCCGATCTCCATTTTGCCAATGTCGTGCAGCACCGAGGCCATGCTGATGGTACGGCGCATCTCCTGCGTCAGGGGGTAAGTCTCGGTCTTTTGCACCAGATGGTCCAGCAGCATTCCGGTCAGGGTGCTGATGTGCTGCACATGGGTGCGGCTCTCGCCGTTGCGGCGCTCCACCACCCGGCTCAGAATGCCGATCATCATTTGGCTGCGCTTTTCCTTTTGCGACACCTGATCCGCCACCATGGCGCTCAGGCGGCGCTGCTTTGCATACATGCGGATGGTGTTGGTAATGCGCTGATACACCACCCTTGCATCAAAGGGGCGGCTGATATAATCGGACGCACCCAGATCAAAGGCGCGGCGCACCGTGTCCACATTGTCCTCGCTGGAGATCATGATGACCGGGATCTCTTCCAGCATTCCGCGCTGGCTCATGGCTTCCAGCACGGTAAAGCCGTCAATGCCGGTCATGTGGACATCCAGCAGCACAACGGAGATGCCGGTGGGGTTCTGTTCCAGCAGGCGCAGGCAGTCCTCGCCGGAAGCCGCTTCGGCAGTGTCGAACTGGCTGTTCAGCATCTGGCTGAGCAGCATCCGGTTCATGGCCGAGTCGTCCACGATGAGCACACTCTGGCGGCTGTGGGTGGGCTGCAGGGCGTGCGGCTCCGGCTGACGCTCGGTGATCACGGTGTTTTTCTGGATGCGTGCATAGTGCATCAGCCGTTCCGCGTGCTGCACCGCATCGTCCACATTTTCGTCGTCGATCCACACACCGCCAATGCTGGCCGACATGCGGATGCGGGAGTAGCCCGGCACGCTGGCCGCCTGCAGCTGCAGACGGATTTGTTCCAGACGCGGGCTGAGCTGTTCCTGCCGGATGTCCGGCAGCAGCAAAAGCAGCCTGCCGCCGTCGTAGCGGATCAGGCGGTCTTTTTCCGAAAGGCCGCGCCGGATGGTGCTTACCGCCGTTTCCAGCACGCTGTTGCCTGCACCGGAGCCGTAAACATCGTTGGAGAACTTCAGATCGTCCATATCCAGCATCGCCACACCAGCGGTAATACTGCGGTAGCGGTAGTTCTCATCATAATAGGTGCGGTTGTAGGCACCGGTCAGCGGGTCGCGGTAGCGCTTTTCCCGCTCGTCGGTAATGCTGTTGAGCAGCCGCTCACCGTTTTCCGGGTCCAACAGAACGCTGCGGTCGATCTTGCGGGTCAGCTCCAGCACACAGAGTTGGCCATCCACCTGCACACAGCTGGCCGTGATCTCGTACAGCTCCTGCCCAAAGTATTCCAGCCTTGTTTTCCGGGTGTTCTTTTCCAGCGCCTGCCTTGCCACGCAGTTTTCACACGGACGGCTGCGCCGCCACTGGGCATAGCAGGGCGCGCTGCCCTTTTTGCCGCCCTGCACCTCGTCCGCCTTCATCAGGCGCACCGTCATGAACACCTTGCGGAGCTGGCGCATTTCCTCTTCCATCTGCTGGCGTGTTCTGTTTTTCTTGCTCATCATCGCATATCCCCCGCTGCAAAACCGCGCGTTTTGGGCCGCACGGCATTCCTTCACGAATAACATTATACTATTTTTTACCAGAATACGTCAATCTTCACCCCTTGCAGCCCGCGGTGCGGAATGTGTCGTTTTGATCCTGTAAAATCAACGTAAACTCTTTATTTTTGTCAAATTTCCTCATCAGACACCGTACTGTGCCGCACAAAGCGACGCAAATTGGGGAGTGCAGTTTTCCGGCCGTCTGCTGCCCGCTCTGCCCGGGAACAGTCCACGTGTTTCCGCCGGAAACTCAGTCTTGATTTTGTGCGCAGAATCCGCTATAATAGTAACGTTCTTTTGAATTGCATATCAGCCGGTGTGTCGGAATGGCAGACGAGGGGGACTCAAAATCCGCTTCGTGACTTTTCGTGTCTGTGCGAGAAATTCACGAGTGTTCGTTGAATTTTGAAAGTTTGTCGGAGCGGGATTTCTTACATCCCTCCTGAACATCCCTCCAATCTTCAGAAACCGGTACTAATGTCCCAAAATTGAATATAAGCCGATGTGGCGGAATGGCAGACGCAAACGACTCAAAATCCGCTTCGTGATTTTTCGTGTCTGTGCAAGAAATCCACGAGTATTCGTTGAATTTTGAAAGTTTGTTGAAGCAGGATTTCTTACATCCCTCCTGAACATCCCTCCAATCTTCAGAAACCGGTACTAATGTCCCAAAATTGAATATAAGCCGATGTGGCGGAATGGCAGACGCAAACGACTCAAAATCGTTCGGGAAACCATGTGGGTTCGAGTCCCACCATCGGCACTCCATCATAAAACAGCTTAGAATCGAAAGATTTTGGGCTGTTTTTCTTTTTCTGCTCAGTTTCTTATACTTTGGTGTTTTCTGGGAAGATATTGACGATTGCATTCGCCGAGGACACCTTACTGGAGAAATCCAGATGTGTATAAATGTTGCTTGTTGTGCTGATGTCACTGTGACCGAGCCACTCCTGAATCTCCTTCAGGCTCACGCCATTGGCATAGAGCAGACTGGCACAACTATGGCGCAGATCGTGAAAGCGGATACGCTTCATCTGGTGTGCGACCAGAAAATCCGGGAAATGCTGGCTCAGGAAATCGGGCCGAATCCGCTTTCCCATCGGGTCTACATAGATATAGTCAAGATAATCGGTGCAATAGCTTTTGCCGCAGACCTTCCGATTCTGCTCCTGCTCCTTTTTCATTTTATTGAGCATCTGCTCACAGGCAGGGATCAGGGGAAGTGTCCGGCAGCTCGACTTTGTTTTTGTCTTATCTCGTGCGATCTCTGTTAGCGTTCCGTTGACCTTTGCGGTCACAACCGTATGCTGAATGCTGATTTTCTTGTTCTCGAAGTCAATGGCATCCCATTTCAAACCAACAATTTCACTGCGCCGCAGCCCGTAGAATGCAGCCATGATGACGCCAAACTCCGAAGGGTCACCTTGAATCACCTTGAAAAGTTGCTCCAGTTCTTCACCGCTGTAAATCTCCGACTTGAACTTTTCCTTACGAGGACGTTCAACGCGATCTGCCGGGTTGGAACGGATCATGCCGATTTGAAAAGCATACTGTAGGCATTTGCGGATGTTGGCGTGATAGTGAATGACGGTGTTTGCCGTAAGGCCACGATCCAACTCATGCTGGTAGAAGTCTTGGATGTATTTGGGATGCTGTTCCATATCCTGCAATGTATAGTGGAGCGGTTCAAAATATGGGACGATCTTGTGAACGATTGCTCTTTCATAGCTGGTATAGGTTGTGATTTCCACGCGTGACTTCATCATTTTCAACCAGTCCGTGATGAAGTCGGTGAAAAGCACCGGGGAGTTATCAAGGCAAGGGTCAACTTCTTTGATGGGGCTGACCTTCAGCCAATTATTGTCAACGGCATATTGCAGGGCATCGGTCAACTCCTTGTGCCAATCCAGAAGCTGCTGTACACTGGCCTCCTCCTGCTGACGCTCATAGCGGAAGAACGTTTCCAGATCGCGCGGAGAGAGTGCTTTCAGTGACAGATGCTTCTTTTCAAAGTACGGGAGGATGACCTTCCCTAAGTCGTAGGCATACCGTCCATAGATTTCCGGCGAAAGTGTCATTACACTTTCGCGCAGCCAGCGGTTCAGATATTCCGATACCGGCAGGTCGGAAACCTGCTGCATCGTTTCAGGGTTAAACTCTTTTTGTGTTTTACGCAACAGAGATTCAGCTCTTTTTTTGTTTCCTTTAACAGGAAGTCCTGTGCTGATGGATTTGGTTCTGCGCTTTCCATCTGTGTCTTTCCAGCTCAGAATCATCTGATACATACCGTTTTGTTCTCTTAAATGTCCGGCCACATTTGTCATAGTTATGCTCCTTTCTGTTCGCAGCCAAACGTCCTTTGCTTAGGCATCATAAGTTTAGAAGATTCTGGAGTGTTTTGCAAGGATGGCACAAGGGAGTTTGAAAGGTGCATCCCTCCAAGTTGCCGATCCTGATCGAGCAGGTACTCTACCACGCAGAGTTTTGGTATCTTATAGCTGCGTCCTACACGCGCCGAGTGGATCTTATTCTGCTTGACCAACAGATACGCATTCTTCCGGCAGATGCCAAGCATTTCCTGAAGATGCTCCACCGTCACCACATCCGGGTAGTCCTTGAACATCGTCAGATACCTCTCCGTCTTTCGGTCAGGCTCTTCCTGAATCAAAGTGCAGGCTGCGATCTCGCTCATTCCTGTCCTCTCTTTCTAGTTCAATATGTCGATTATTCAGCAAAAAATACTATATGTAAAGTGTGATGGTCTTTTTCGGGGACCATCTCACTTGCCAAAGGAGATATTTGAGCTTAGAACTTCATCGGCAGTGCGTCTTTCCTGCACTTGCCGTTGTAGGTGGTGTAGATGGGGTAAACGTACCGCCGCCAGCCCGGAAGCTTGGCGGGGTTATCCCGGCTGATACGGTAGAGTTCCATGGGGTGGACGCTGCCCAGCGCACGGACAAGCCGCTCCGCACTGTACTGCCCATGATACAGCTGCACAAAGTACATCACGCCCCGCAGGACAGCCGCCCGGAAGGAATCCGGTCTACCCTCCCACGCTTCCACGATGTGCCGCAGAGCTTCGCAGTAGATTTCTTCGCCCAGCTGGTCGTACAGCTTCAGCGCCGTGCCCACGCAGCTGATGCGGTAGTCGCTCAGCTGCATACTGTCGTAGTTGAGGGAAAGCCCCACCCGGTTGGTGGCTGCGACAAACGCCTTGGAAGGCGCATCGCCGCCCACCACCTTGGCGCGCAGCTTGATGCCCGCCGACAGGGGTGCGGCGTGACCGTTCTGCTCGGCAAAGAGCAGGGCTTCCTGCTCCATCGTCAGACCGGTGTAGACCTTGCAGAGGATCGGGCGGTCCTCGCCGCCGTTGAGGAGAATGCAGCCCTCGATGGTGTGCTGCCCATCCATTACATAGTACCTGCCGTTGCGGAAGCTGACCTTCGGCTCGTTAACGATGTACTCGTTGAAGTCCCTTGCAATCAGCTCCACCCGCTTGCGCTCTACGCCCCGCTGGTAGATCTCGCGGGGATAGATCAGCTTGCTGCTGTGGATGACCATGAGCTGGTACGGCGGGTTGATACCAATGAAAGTATTGTTGTCGTTCAGGCGCATCGCATTTCCTCCTTGATTCTCCAAATGTACTTCTCGGCTTCCTCTAAGATCTCAGCCACCTGTTGCTTACGCTTCGGGACGGTGAGCAGGCTGGGATTGAAGGTGAAGCTGTATTCGAGCCGCTGGATCATGGCATGAACCGCGGATTGCAACTCGGTGTACAGCATCATTTCCTCGATGCTTCCGGCGTTCTCAAAGGACGACCGGATGGGCGTATAGGGGTAAACAGGCGGTTTGCCGTCCACCACCTCAGGCGGCGCGTAAACCGCCGTAGAGCGTCGGATAGGCTCTATCTGCTGGATGCTGCCCATCGGGTTCAGCGCAAGGCTGATGCGAACTGCATCATCCACCCGGCGCATCTCCTCTGGGGTCAGATGCCCCAGATACTTCAGTGCCCGGCTCTTGTCGATGGTGAAGATCTGCTCTGCCTGCACAACGGACGGCATATTCAACCCTGCGTTTTCCAACAGGCAGTGGGTCGGCTGGTTTACTTTCTTTTCCGCCTTGCTTGTCATGGTCGCAACGATCAGGGTCGGAGAGTGGTAATTGCCCACGTCATTCTGAAGAATGACCGCCGGGCGGTCACCGTGCTGTTCCGAGCCGGTGCTCGCCCCGAAATGAGTGAAGAAGATGTCTCCGCGTTGGAATTTCCAGTTTTGCTGCAAAATTGTACCTCCATGTTGTTATGTGCAAAGCCCGCTGCCGGATGTTCCGCAACGAGCTTCGTTCAAGGTATGGTGGTATGGTTGGGTCAGCGGTGCATGACCACATAATCATAGCCGCGCCGCATCTGGCAGACGGTGCATGTGTCCATGCTCCGGTCTGGGCTGGGTACAAGCGCGATTTTGAAAGCCTTTGCATCCACAAAGTGCCGCAGACAGGTACCGCAGAGAGTTCGGATGGACTTGACCATCTCAGGGGTCAGCTCCATCTCCTCGTAGATCTCCTGCTCGCGCACCGTGGGGTTCAACTCGTCCATAAAAGTGTCCTCCTATGTATCAAAAGTGAATATTCGGATAAAGAATAAATAAGAGTACGTAAAAAAACGGGAACTGCCGGATGCGTGGAACGTACCCGACAGTTCCCGGATCAATATGATTAAAGGTCTCGCATATTCGCCCTCGGCTCCCTGCGAGTGGGGCATGAACATCTGGCAGCGGACTTGTACCGCTTCATTGGCATTTCAGCCACCCCGTCTGCTTTGTGACCGGGCCGCGAATTACGGAAGTATCATTATCGGAGTACCAGATGACGGAACTATTCAGTTTTCAAGGTCCCTGAGGTCGGACGTTTCGCCCTGCGGCAGGTGCCGCTTGGGAAATTGTCCTCTCACTTGGTAGCCGACGAGAAAGGTCAATTCGTAGCATTGAAATTGAAGTTTTTCAAAAATTTAGTAATTCTCTTGATTTTGATACTAATAGTGGGCCGAGATACGCCGTAGACTTTAGAAATTTCAGTGATGTCGTATCCCTCGTAAGCGTACATGGTGATGATTTCCAAATCTTCGGTTTTCAAAGTTTCGAGTGCAGTAAGCAACTGCTCGTTCTCAATCTCACCAATCCATGCAAAACGGCTTTTAGTTTCGTGGTAAGTATCTGTCACGGTAATCGCATCCTGATAGCGTAGCATCAAAGGCGACGCTTCTTCCTCAGAGCTTTCATACGCAGGAGCGGTGAATTCCTGCGTCCGCTCGATAAAGGTACGCTCCGAATTGAATTGCTGACGGTCATAATCGTACATCTTCTGGATGGCCTCTTTCGTCATTCCCGCAGCTGCGTACTCGATGCGCAACTTTTCCCAGTGTGCTTCAAACTTCTTCAACTCATAGCCTTTATTAAAAGACATCGTAAACCTCCAAATTTTCGATAAGTCGTAAAAAGTCGAAAATTTGGAAGGCTACGGATATTTCGCCGCTTGGGGCATCCATGAAAAACGGACAAACATAAAGCCTGCTCCTTTTTACGGGAGCAGGCTACCTGAAGGCTAAAAAAATAGCCGGACAACCAACTAACAGAGCGGTTCTAAAGCAGAATCACTCTATCAGCTGTTGCCCGGCTATTTGGTGCGCGTTTCATACATTGCCTTGCGGCAATGGCCCGTTGCTCGGTGACGAACAGTCCATATTCAGGGTGCAATGCACCCGATTTTTGAAATTGTGGTTTGTCTAAAAAAGTCAGCGTCTGCGGTAGGCTAAGTCAACTGTTGCTATGTTACCGCACTTGAGGCACTTTATGCTGATAGAGCCTGAACAGCTCTCGTTTTTTTGGTAGAGCTTGTGTCCGCAAACCGGACAAAACCTCCAGCCAATGCTGAATTGTGCCTGCTGTATATTGTTCAGCGGTTTACTCTTAAAAGAGCGATTATTTGACCAAGTCATATTATTCTCCAAATCGAATGACGTCCAATGGATGGCAGTGGATGGGTTTTCCGTTGATGACCTGCATCTGCTGTAATCTGATCCTGATCGCAGACCACGATACCCCGATCCGTGCAGCCATCTCCAGAATTCTTTCATAGTTCGGGTCCGATGCGGATTTGTACAGGATTCCATTTGGCAGGCACAGCGCTGCACGTTCTATTTCGGCGTTGACCAGAAATGTTGGCATCAGCAGCTCCGCTGCAAGGGTATTCGCCTGCCATTCTTCCCATGAGGGCTGTCCGTTTCGTTCCCGATAGGCAATGTGCCCACGGCACTTGACTGCTTTTCCGTAGTCGTTCGGAAACAGGTCAGCCAGTATATGGTGCGCCGCTTCATGCGCTATCGTGAAATTCCGGCATCCGGTGCAGCTGTCTGACGCAAGGGCGGAATCGATTACAACGTCCTTCGGCATGAACACCTCCACAAGCTTTGTCCCGTCCCCCAAGGTTACGGTAAAACCGCATTTCTGGAAAACAGTCAGTCCTAGAATACTTCCATCGCTGCATAGCGGCAGCATTTTCACATTCAGCCCAAGAACAGAACTTGCGAGCCGTTCAGGGTCAATGGGTTCTGGGTCATCTTTACTGATCCCGAAACGGGTATAGTACTGGTCGATATACTTACCCGCTATGTGCGAAAGATCTGCGCGGGATAAGTATCTTGCCATTACGAAGCACAGCTTTCCGGCACGGAGCAGTAGGCTTCCACGAACCACTTGCCCCGTTCAAGCCAAAGATTCCGCTTCTGACCGCAGATCAGGCAGGTGAAGCAGTGACCTTTTCCGCCTAGGTGTGATGTCCCATGTTTGACTGCCAAGACACGATCAATTCCATAAGTGTGAGCCTTGTCATAGTTTATGGCAAGAGGGCGGATCTTACCGTCAGGAGTAAAACGAACGTCCACTTCGACGTATCTTTTCTCACGGCGAAGGTTGTAATCACCACACATCAGAATTCCTCCTTTTTGCGGATTTATCAAAACACGGCGTGCATTACTTGCGAATCATACTGCGTGCCACGAGCTGTTTTTCGTTCAACAGCGGAACGGACACTGTATGTTTTTTCCACTCATCCATAGAGCAGGTCACTGCTTTGCACAGACGGCATTTTGTCCAGCCACCGGTTTCATCAAGATCCACATCATAATTCATGGTTCCGCACATTGGACATCTTACATTTTCTTTTCTCATAGTATCACCTCGCAAAAAAACGCCAAACAAACACAATCCCATACGAAAATAACACCAAAAGGCTGTTATTTGTGGATTTGGTTTGATTATACACCCACTTTATGGAGATGTCAATTACGTATTTGTCGCCATTTTAGAGATTTCCTGTTGATTTCTTATATTTTCTATACTATAATAGAGCTACCGGATCACAAAGGAGTGTTCTTGTTATGAAAAAGAAAACCACGCTCACCAAAATGCACATAGCCCCATCCACAGTGCGCTATGATGCAGTCGCTGCGAGGGATAGCAATGAGGTTGGTC
>NZ_WKZG01000040.1:0-1657 GCF_009679665.1 Faecalibacterium sp. BIOML-A4
TCGTATAATAAAATAGTAGTATTTATAGACCGCTCTCCAGCGGAATGCTACAATAGTTTCAGGGTGCTGTGGATTGGTGAGGCGTTACTACCGCAAAGACGGTTTTTGGGAGGCTCCAACCACAGCTTCTTTGTTGAAATGTTAATCAGTTAGATACCGCCAGACGGTTTATTTAGAACGAGGTTACAAGAGCAAAGAAGTCTGTGGTCCTGAACAGCATCGAAATAAATACGCCGGAGGTATCAAAATGGTTTGTGTTGGAATTGACGTTGCCAAGGATAAGCACGACTGCTGTATTCTCGACTCGGACGGAACGATTCGTGCCGACTGCATTACCATCCCCAATAACATGGATGGCTTCAAGCAGCTGCTTCAGACGATTCGAGACTGTACCAAAAAGTCAGACAAAATAAAAGTAGGACTTGAGGCTACCGGACATTACAGCTACAACATTCTTGGATTTCTTCTTGACAATGACCTGGCCGTCTATGTCATGAATCCTTTGCACACCAACCTGTACCGAAAAAGTCTCAGCCTTCGCAAAACCAAAACCGATCGTGTGGATGCAAGAACGATTGCAACTATGCTATTGTCCGATGTAGACCTCAAGTCCTACACGGATACAGCATACCATAACGAAGAGTTAAAGTCACTAACAAGATACCGATTCGATAAGGTTCGTGAAAGAGCCAAGCTGAAGCAGTCAGTGTCCAGACTGGTCACGATTCTGTTTCCAGAACTGGAGAAGCTCGTTCCCTCTCTCCATATTGCTTCGGTTTATGCGCTCCTCAGTGAATATCCCGGTGCAAAACAGATTTCAGAAATTCATCTCACCAAGCTGACAAACCTTCTTGCGACAGCATCCAAGGGTCGTTATGGCAAAGATAAGGCTATCCAGATTCGAGATGCTGCCAGAACTTCCATTGGTTCCGTTATGCCTGCTAAATTTCTGGAACTGAAGCATACCATTAAACTCATTCGGGAACTCACCTCCGAGATTGATGAAATTGAAGTTTCTATTCAGAAAATCATGGATGAACTGAATCCACCGATTCTTTCTATTCCCGGTGTCGGTATCCAGTCAGCAGCCATGATTCTTGCTGAAATCGGTGATTTTTCCAACTTTGAATCTCCTGACAAAATCCTTGCTTACGCTGGCTGCTCTCCATCTACATACCAGTCCGGAAAACTTACAAACTGTTACGCTCACATGGAGAAGCGTGGTTCTCGTTATTTGCGATATGCCCTCTACAACGCAACCAAGTACGTCTGCCACTGGAATCCCGTCTTTGCTGAATATCTTGCCAAGAAACGTGCTGAAGGAAAGCACTACAATGTTGCCTTATCCCATGCCACGAAGAAACTTGTGCGGCTAATCTATGCCTTGCAGAAATCTGGCAAAGCATATCTTGTAGCTGCCTGATTCTCTCCAGAGCCTGAGCCAAATCCAAGAACAACTTAGCTGGCGCAGCGAACCCTTGACAAACCGAAGCATTCAAATGCTATTCTGTTTCTGCGAGGGTTGGCCGGGCTTGCTTTGCTATTCTCTCCGTCGCCCTCGCTGCATTGATTATGGCATTTGAATGCTGTTTGTCAGGGGCAGCGGTCGGCAGACGGATTTTTTCATTTTGGGGCTTGACTTTTAATAGTTAGTCTC
>NZ_WKZG01000041.1:0-1624 GCF_009679665.1 Faecalibacterium sp. BIOML-A4
TTTTTAAGAAATATTGCAATTTCAAAAGGAAGGGTAACAATAATCTTCGTTGGCAAGAGAGAATCAAGAGGATACCAAATGTTCCAAGAGAACGTTTGAAAGGTCAAGCGAACAAGGGCGCAGGGCGAATGCCTTGGCACTGGGAGCCGATGAAAGACGTGATAAGCTGCGATAAGCTTCGGGGAGCTGCAAATAAGCATTGATCCGGAGATTTCTGAATGAGGAAACTCACCTGGGTTCATACTCAGGTACGTTATACTGAACTTCAAAATAGGTATATCGAGGGAACCGCCTGAACTGAAACATCTAAGTAGGGCGAGGAAGAGACATCAAACGAGATTCCGTAAGTAGTGGCGAGCGAACGCGGAAGAGGGCAAACCGAGAGTAGAAATACTTTCGGGGTACGGAGCGCATTTAGGACTTAAGTTGTTAACCGAACGGCATGGGAAGGCCGGTCAGAGAGTGTGAGAACCACGTAGGTGAAAACGACAAGAGCTGAGCGAATTCCAGAGTACGGCCAGACACGTGAAACCTGGTCGGAATACGGGGGGACCACCCTCCAACCCTAAATACTACCCAGTGACCGATAGCGTATAGTACTGTGAAGGAAAGGTGAAAAGCACCCCGGGAGGGGAGTGAAAAAGAACCTGAAACCCTGTGCCTACAAGCACCTAGAGCACGTCAATGTGTGATAGGGTACTTTTTGTAGAACGGTCCGGCGAGCGATTGTATGCAGCAAGGTTAAGGACTTAAGGTCTGGAGCCGAAGCGAAAGCGAGTTTGAAAAGGGCGTTAAGTTGCATATAATGGGCCCGAAACCGGGTGACCTACCCATGGTCAGGTTGAAGTGGAAGTAAAATTCCATGGAGGACCGAACCGACCTCCGTTGAAAAGGCGGCGGATGAACTGTGGGTAGCGGAGAAATTCCAATCGAACCCGGAGATAGCTGGTTCTCCCCGAAATAGTTTTAGGACTAGCCTCAAGTTAGATACCTGGAGGTAAAGCACTGAATAGCCTAGCGGCCGAGAGGTTAGCGAAGCTTATCAAACTCAGAATGCCAGAGTATTGATGCTTGGGAGTCAGACAGTGTCAGATAAATGTCATTGTCAAAAGGGAAACAGCCCAGATCTACAGCTAAGGTCCCAAAGTCAGGTTAAGTGGAAAACGATGTGAAGATACGTAGACAACCAGGATGTTGGCTCAGAAGCAGCCACTCATTCAAAGAGTGCGTAATAGCTCACTGGTCGAGCGTCTTTGCGCGGAGAATTTAACGGGGCTAAACCTGACACCGAAGCTTAGGCAGCATGTTTACATGCTGGGTAGGGGAGCGTTGTATACGCGGTGAAACAGTAGCGCAAGCGGCTGTGGAGTGTATAGAAGTGAGAATGCCGGAATGAGTAGCGCGAATGCAGTGAGAATCTGCATGGCCGAAAGCCTCAGGTTTCTGGAGGAAGGTTCGTCCGCTCCAGGTTAGTCGGGAGCTAAGGTGAGGCCTAACGGCGTAGCCGATGCACAGACGGTAGAGATTCCGTCACCACCAAAAGAGTTAAACACAGGGACACATATGAAGTCTCGGAGCCGGGTGTTGGTTCCGGTAGCGATCGAGGGAAGTTAGTACCGAAGTC
>NZ_WKZG01000042.1:0-1555 GCF_009679665.1 Faecalibacterium sp. BIOML-A4
TACAGCGCACAGCAGACGCTGGACTATGTGCAGAGCCTGTATGAGAAGAAACTTACCACTTATCCCAGAACTGATAGTTGCTATATCACTGACGATGACGAGGAAATGCTGGAGGAACTGACTGAGGAACTGGAAAGTTTTCTCGATATTACTCCGGCAGATGTAGACGAGGCTGTGCCCCGGACACGGCGCACCGTCAACCGGGAAAAAGTCACCGACCACCACGCCATCCTGCCCACCCGTAGTATGCTGCATGCCGATTTGGATGCACTGCCCAAGGGCGAGCAGAACGTCCTGAAGCTCATCATCGCCCGGACACTGATGGCAGTCAGCAAGCCCTTCCGGTATCTGGAAACCCTGCTGACCACCGAATGTGCCGGAGAGGAGTTTACCGCCAAGGGCAAGGAGGTTCTGGAAGAAGGTTGGAAAGCGGTGGAGCGCAAGGTGCTGGCAGACATCCTGAATCGGAAGCAGGAACTCACCGCCCTGCCCAACGCAGCGGAAAACGAGTGCGGCATCCTCAACGCCGAACTGAAAGAGGGGCAGACCTCGCCGCCGAAGCATTTTACCGAGGACCTTCTGCTTCATGCGATGGAAACCGCTAGTGCGGATAGTATGCCGGAGGGCGTGGAGCGTCAGGGCATCGGCACCCCGGCTACCCGTGCCACCACCATTGAAAAGCTTGTGCAGAAGGGCTTTCTGGAGCGCAAGGGCAACAAGAAAACCAAGGTGCTGCTGCCCACGGATAAAGGAAAAGCCCTCATCACTGTGATGCCCGAAGAAATCCAATCCCCGGAAATGACCGCCGATTGGGAAACAAAGCTGCTGCAAATCGAACATGGCGAAATGGAGCCGAGCGAATTTATGACCGAGATCAATACGATGATTACCGAACTGGTAAAGAACACGGAAATGAAAAAAGGAGCGAATGCACTTATGAAAAGCAAGATTATTGGTGTCTGCCCGAACTGTGGTAAGCCTGTCGTGGAGCGTGAAAAAGGCTGGTTCTGCGAAAACCGGGAGTGCCGCTTCGTGCTGTGGAAGGACAATGCGTTCTTCAAGCGTCTGGGCAAGCGGCTGGACGCTCATGTGGCGGACAAGCTGCTGCGGGACGGCCGGGTCCGCCTGAAGGACTGCAAGAGCGCCAAGGGCAAGACCTACAATGCCACCGTCCTGCTGTCCTGTGAAGCCGATGGCCGCAGCAAGTTTTCGCTGGAATTTGAAGGTGGGTGCTGATGGAGCAGATAAAAGAAGCGGTCTACCTTATCAACGATGAACGCTATCTGCATCTCCGGGAAAACGGTGCAGGAGTCGGTTTTGCCACCTACAACAAGGTAACTGGTGAGCCGCTGGAAAGCGGGCAGATCTCGGAAAAGAACCTGCCGCCCGATGGCAGGAACGCCATTTCTGCCGCCCGGAACTGGTATCTGTTTGAACTTTCGGACGATGACCGCAAGGTCATCCAACAGGAAAGCGTGAAGATCCTCGAAAACATCCCGCAGGCGGGCATCGGCAGGCGGCGCATCTGGGAGCCGGAAACGCTGCCGAAGGATAT
>NZ_WKZG01000043.1:0-1525 GCF_009679665.1 Faecalibacterium sp. BIOML-A4
AAGTCGGCGACTACCTATTTTCACGCGCCGTTTCCAGCGAACTATCTTCGGCACAAGTGAGCTTAACTTCTGTGTTCGGAATGGGAACAGGTGGAACCTCACCGTCATCGACACCGACCGATCTGACTGAACCAGTATAACATGTTTGTCGTACTTTGTCCAGTGTTTCTTAGAAGGACGTGCCTTCAAAACTGAATAATCACTGCTTACATTTTTTCGTTGACTCTCAGAGTCTCAAGCGAATTGTGGTCAAGCCCTCGACCTATTAGTACACGCTTGCTGAATGGATCACTCCACTTACACATCGTGCCTATCAACCTTGTAGTCTTCAAGGGGTCTTACTTGTTTGAAACAATGGGATATCTTATCTTTGGGTCGGCTTCACGCTTAGATGCTTTCAGCGTTTATCCGATCCGTACATAGTTGCCCAGCTATGCTCTTGGCAGAACAACTGGTGCGCCAGAGGTACGTCCGCTCCGGTCCTCTCGTACTAGGAACAGCTCCCATCAAATATCCTGCGCCCACGACAGATAGGGACCGAACTGTCTCACGACGTTCTGAACCCAGCTCGCGTACCGCTTTAATTGGCGAACAGCCAAACCCTTGGGACCGAATACAGCCCCAGGATGCGATGAGCCGACATCGAGGTGCCAAACCTCCCCGTCGATGTGGACTCTTGGGGGAGATCAGCCTGTTATCCCCAGGGTAACTTTTATCCGTTGAGCGATGGCATTTCCACTCACATACCACCGGATCACTAACTCCAACTTTCGTTACTGCTCGACCCGTCAGTCTCGCAGTTAGGCTCGCTTCTGCGTTTGCACTCTTTTGCTTGATTTCCGTTCAAGCTGAGCGAACCTTTGAACGCCTCCGTTACTCTTTAGGAGGCGACCGCCCCAGTCAAACTGCCCACCTAACAATGTCCCCCGCCTTGATTCAAAGGCGCAGGTTAGAATTCCAATATCGCAAGGATGGTATCCCAACGGCCACTCCACAAGCGCCAAAGCACCTGCTTCCCAGTGTCCCATCTATCCTGTGCATGCAACATCGAAACCCAATATTAGGCTACAGTAAAGCTCCATGGGGTCTTTCCGTCTTGTCGCGGGTAACCGGCATCTTCACCGGTACTACAATTTCGCCGGGCGGGCTGTTGAGACAGTGCCCAAATCATTACGCCTTTCATGCGGGTCAGAACTTACCTGACAAGGAATTTCGCTACCTTAGGACCGTTATAGTTACGGCCGCCGTTCACTGGGGCTTCGATTCAATGCTTGCACATCTCCTCTTAACCTTCCAGCACCGGGCAGGCGTCAGCTCGTATACGTCATCTTTCGATTTAGCACAAACCTGTGTTTTTGGTAAACAGTTGCTTGGGCCGATTCTCTGCGGCTGCATTGCTGCAGCACCCCTTCTCCCGAAGTTACGGGGTCAATTTGCCGAGTTCCTTAACAACCCTTCTCCCGTTGGCCTTAGAATCTTCTTCCTACCTACCTGTGTCGGTTTGCGGTACGGGCACCGCAGAAAT
>NZ_WKZG01000044.1:0-1221 GCF_009679665.1 Faecalibacterium sp. BIOML-A4
CTGTCTGCCATCACCGCAGGCGGCAGTCAGGCGGTGTTCTTCAAGGTGAACACCCTTGGAGAAGAATCTTTTCTGGACGATGTAAAGGACCTGCTGGAAGAAATTTTGGAGGAATAAGATGTTTTACGCTGGAATTGATATGCTGTTCAGCATTCTGTTTCCCATCCTGTTCCTTGTGGTTTTGGGTATGATCCTATACACCATCATCGGAAATATCAGCACATGGAATAAAAACAACCATTCGCCGCGGCTGACTGTTCCGGCAACGATTGTGGCAAAGCGCACGGAAGTTTCTCGCCACCATACAGACAATACGATGGCGCATACGTTCACGACCTATTATGTGACCTTTCAGGTAGAGAGCGGCGACCGCATGGAGCTTACCGTAAGTGGTTCGGACTACGGAATGCTTGTGGAGGGCGACATTGGAAAGCTGAGTTTTCAGGGCACCCGCTATCTTGGGTTTGAGCGGAACTAAGTGTTTCTTACATTATATAGTATGGAGTGCTGTATGAACGATCTGTTTATCCAAGGGCTGACCATCGACTGGAACAGAGTTCGCCCATACAATTATGTTCGTCAGATTCCTGCCATCAGTGGAATCGACACTTTTACATTCCATAAGCCCATTACGTTCTTTGTTGGCGAAAATGGAAGTGGAAAATCTACGCTTCTGGAAGCAATCGCTGTTGCTTACGGCTTCAACGCAGAGGGTGGAACGAAGAACTATTCATTTTCCACATACAACTCCCATTCGGAACTATGTGAGGCTATGACGATTTCCAAGGGGTATCGCAGACCAAAGTTCGGGTATTTTCTCCGAGCAGAGAGTTTCTATAATGTAGCCACCAAGGAAATCGACTATTCCGATGACGATCATCCCTCCAAAGGCTATCAC
Organism: Faecalibacterium sp. BIOML-A4; assembly: GCF_009679665.1. Lineage (NCBI taxonomy): Bacteria > Bacillati > Bacillota > Clostridia > Eubacteriales > Oscillospiraceae > Faecalibacterium > Faecalibacterium sp. BIOML-A4. Next base: position 899 of record NZ_WKZG01000044.1, read on the forward strand.
CAAAAATCACACGGTGAAAGTTTCCTCGCCATTGCGCAGGACTACATGGGTGCAGATGGAGTCTATATTTTTGACGAGCCGGAAGCCGCTTTATCCCCGCAGCGGCAGCTCACGTTACTGATCAACATTTATCGGTGTGCCCAAGAAGGGGCGCAATTCATTATCGTATCACATTCACCCATTCTCCTCGGAATGCCTGATGCTGAGATTTTTAGCTTCGACAATGGCACGATTCATCCTTGTCAGTATGAAGATACGGACAGCTACGTTATCACCAAAACATTTGTAAATAATCGGCAGCATTTTTTGAACCAGCTTCTGAA
>NZ_WKZG01000045.1:0-1469 GCF_009679665.1 Faecalibacterium sp. BIOML-A4
ATCATTTCCATCTACAAGGTTCAGATTAAAATGAGCATATCCCAGTTGAACTGCACCGCCCACGATCAGTTGGAGGACTGCCCACAGAACAATGCCGGCAAGCAGAACAGCAAGCAGCCGACCGCCGTTGGGCTGGGAGAACAGTTCAAAATGGATGTCCTTTGCCTGATTGGAATTGGATACGGCACTGTTGGAACTGCTCACAATGGTAGCACCGAGCGCACTGGCGGCAATACCTGTCAAAACAGCAGTTTTCCATTTTCCGCGCAGGGCATCGAGAGCGAGCATACGATAGTCGGCAGATACTTTCATAAAAGCAACCTCCTGTCTGAAAACGGCAAGGATTTGTGAAATAGGAAGATGATATGCCACTTTAATTTAGATACGTTTGAAAAGCTGAAAAAATTGCAGCATGAATGAAAAAGAGGCTGTTACACCGGTTTTATCCTTGTGCAACAGCCCCTTCCTTTACTTCAGCAGCTTGTCCAGTTCATCATATTGCATTACTGGAGCTTTGCAAGGATTTCTTCAGCCGTCATACCGCTGGCAAGCAGCTTCTTCAGCACATCTTCTGCTTCGCCCTTCTTTGCTTCTTCTGCTGCTTTTGCTTCGGCGGCAGCTTTTTTGTTTTCGGCTTTGGCAAGTTCCTTGGTGGCGGCTTTCAATTCTGCTTTCTTGGCTTTCAGCTGCGTCTTCAGATCATCGAGATTTGCAGTCAACGTAGCAACCTCAGATTCGATTTTCTCTTTTTTTGCGGCCTTTTCTGCAATGACTGCTACATAATCAACGCTGGCCTTTACAGTACGAGCCTTATTCTTGCTTCCCTTGGGTCTTGCCATAATAATTTCCTCCCATAAAGTGAAATAATTTGATACTTACAAGTATATTTCCAAATAGTCAGAATTGCAATAGGTAACATGAGCCGTCTTCAACTGCCAATGCAAATCTTATTCGGTATGCCCGAAGATCGTCGCAAATGTATTCCTTCAATGGTAACAATCATGGAGATTAGTGTTTATCTGGAGATTACCAAAGGATAAATAGAAGCAGTATTAAAGCCGTTCACCACGCAGATTTTCCAGCGTGGCGAACGGCTTTTTTGCTGCCCCTATATTTACAGGTAGGAGGAATCGAAGAAGTCTTTTAATGTAATTCCTAAACCCTGACAAATTCTTTCAATCGTCTCTACGCTTAACTGCCCTCCCCGACGGGCGGTGGTTTGAATCGTGGAGTACGATATTCCGCATTTCTTTGCCAATACACATAGATTCATATCACGCACTTGCATCAAATCCTGAACACGCTTGATCGTATCCACAAAAACTCCTCCCATCTTTTTAGTTCAAAACTTTTCCAACAACCTCGAATCTTTGCTCTGGAGATATAAGGATCGGCGAATATTTGGTGTTAAGAGAAACCAAAACCGGTTGGTTATGCACCACGCCATAGCTGTCGGTAAGGAACTCTGC